>JABDLV010000099.1 GCA_013001815.1 Bacteroidia bacterium | reverse complement strand
AATGCTACTATTGCAAACATTCGTATTAAAGATTCTTTAAGTTCTTATTTAGATTATAATACGTTTCAGTTTACCGGCTCTAGTCATGCAGGGCAGTTTTTATTGTACACCAGTGGAAATCTATACATCTACTACAATTCAATCAATTTACCTGATAGTGCAACAGATAATGTAGGCAGCCAAGGTTCATTCCGTTTTAAAATCAAACTAAAAGAAAGCTTGCCATTAGGCACATGCATTAAAAATAGTGCAGAGATTAACTTTGATTTTAATCCACCTGTTTATACAAACACCGTTCAAACAGATATAGTTCAGTATACATCTGTATTTGGTAATGCTGGCAATAACTCAGTTCATTTATATCCTAATCCAACGAGTAATGTCTTAAAGATTGATTGGAACCAGGCAGAATTTGACCTTATTCAGATTTTAGATGTTACTGGTAAATTGGTAATGGCTAAGAGCATATCCCCGGGGGTAAAATCAGAACGTGTTAACCTATCACATCTTGATGCAGGCATTTATTTATTGCATTTAAAAGGCAATGAAGACTATAAAAGCCTAAGATTTATTAAGCAATAAGTCACTGGATTGTAAAATCTATTTCACTTTTCTTCTCAATTATAATAAAGACTTGAATTCTATCTTTTATTACAATAGATTCGGAGTATCAATGTTTATATCTTTGCACCTATAATTTGCCATGATTAGATTCGGAGTATTAGTCGTTTTTTTAAGTTTAGTTTCGTTGCTGACCTATGGTCAAAAAAATGTAACCACTGCCGGATTTCAGATCAAGCCAATATTTAAGAATGATTTTTTGCGTACTTCAGATAAAGTATTTAGCGAAGAAGGCGTAGATTTTAGTGTTGGTACCCAAAGTGGATTTGCTTTCGGTATGGTGGTTAGGCATGGATTAACCGATAGGTTTTCATTTGAGACAGGTATTAATTATGTAAAAAGAAATTACAAGTTGAATATTACTGATAGTGCATTTTCATCAACCAGCGATTTTAAAATAGTTGGATATGAAATTCCGGTAATGGGAATGGTATTCATTAAGTTAAGCCGAACCGTTCATATGAATGTATCAATGGGTGTATCTATGGATTTATTCCCGTCAAACATTTTTACCAGTGATGATTATTTTAAGCATTACTCTGTTCGAAACCATATTGTAAATTCAGGTGTGCACTCTAATTTAGGGTGGGAGTATAGAACAGATAAATCGGGTTGGATTTATTTAGGGGCAAGTTATCACAGGCCGTTCGATCATATCTATTTATCTCAAGTTGCATATGATGACGGAATAGAAGATACCATTGCATCCACCACCTTAGATGGTTCTTACTTTACTGTTGACTTAAGGTACTTTTTTGATGCAGAACCCACTACTAAGAGGAAAAAGACGAAGAGATAAAATCTCTAACTTATATCCAAAATAATTTATAATATTGCTTTAATGAGTACAAGAAATATTATTAAGACATTAATAGGAGTAGGGCTTTTTATACTTTTTCTTTTTTTGATTTGGGAAGTTCGTCAAATCCTGGCATACGTGCTTATATCTGCTGTCTTGTCTATTATAGGTAGACCAATTGTAGAGCTGTTAAGAAAAATAAAAATCAAAAAATTTCAATTGCCAAAATCCATTTGCGCAGTGATTACACTAGCGTTTATGATTTTTGTAATCACCATGTTCGTGAGAATTTTTGTTCCTCAAATAATAGAGGAAGCACAAAACTTGTCAAGAGTGGATATGGATCAAATCAATACAAGTCTTCAAGAACCTATTGCTAATGTTACTTCAGTTATCCAAAAATATCAGTTAAGTGAAGACCCGGATTTGGATGCAAATGAACTTATACAAGATAGAGTAAGGAGTATTTTTAGTGTTACAAAAGTGACAGACATTCTAAATAATATAGTGGGTACTGTTAGTAATGCTTTTGTTGCACTGTTCTCAATTATATTTTTAACCTTTTTCTTTTTAAAAGATTCATTCTTACTCTATGACTTTGTAATTGCCGCAACGCCCGAGCAATACAGAGAGCAAGTTATTTCTGTAATGGAGAAGGCCAAAAAGGTACTGACTAGATATTTTGTTGGTATATTATTTCAGGTAACCCTTATTACCACTTTAATAACAATTGGTTTATCTATTTTGGAAGTGAAAAATGCTTTGTTAATAGGATTCTTTGCAGGTATAATAAACATCATACCATATATAGGGCCATTAATTGGTGCGGCTTTTGGATTAATAATAACTACCAGTTCAAATATTCAATTAGATTATAGCACAGAGCTATTGCCGCTATTAGGTTATGTTGCTATTGTTTTTCTGGCAGTGCAGCTATTGGATAATTTAGTGTTTCAGCCATTTATATTTTCAAACAGTGCTAGAATACATCCTGTAGAAGTTTTTCTTGTTATAATGATTGCAGGTTCTCTTGCCGGAATAGTTGCAATGATTGTTGCCATACCCACATATGCCTTCCTAAGAATTATTGCCAGCGAATTCTTGAGTGAGTTTACTGTAATCAGAAATTTTACAAAAGGAGTAGGGTAAGTTTATTATTGAATATACTTACGAGGAACCACCATAAAAATACTTGCATTAATAAAAAGGGAAGATCCAAGATCATTATCTACAAAAGGGTCATTCTTAAAACTATTGTTTGATGATAGGGTAAATTCTAAATTCTCTCGTAAACCAGCTGAAATGTTGAACCATAAAAAGTCATGAATTTCACGCTCATACGTACCAAAAAATCTTATTTCAGATTGTTGTAAGTAAACCGGACTTGCAATTTCAGACAAAGTGGAATCATTAAAGAACAAATTAAAACTATTGCCATGCAATTCAGTGCCTAAATAAAGAATATCCTTGTCACTTATATTATGTCTTAATTTTATGTGAGATGGAAGCAAGGATTCAACTCCCCATTTAGAACTGAATGTTTTATTGTAGGCTACTAATGGATAAATACTTGGTCTTCCAAAATTATAACCTGCAGAAAACCCAAAGCCGTATGACTTGCTAATGGTACTCTTAATACCATACAACCCGCTAACAGAAACTTTTAGATAATCATTAACATGTACATTCTCATTGTAATCTCCACTTATATCAGCTTTAACTTTACCTACTAAATATTTATTTCCCATAAAGGGTTTTATGATATAAACTGCACCCCCAATGCTTTTTAGCGATTTATCTTCAAGTTCTGTTTCAATAGGGTGATACCCTGCACTAAAGTCATCAAAGTTGAATTTTTCTTCATAATATTTAAATCCAACCAATACTTTGTAGTTGGGTTTGTGAAAAAGTGGTACTTTAAACTTAAACTTTATTCTTCTGTTTTGCCTTACCTCAGATTGGTTATCAGGTATACCCGAGTTTTCAGATTTCATAGTAAACCGAAAATCTCGAACCCCTTCATAATTGAATAGTAAAGCCTTTGAACGTGGCATTCCAATTAATTTGGGATTACAAAACGTTGTGTCTGTGCAATCCAATAAATCTAAATTAACTTGTGCAAAAGAGCTTGTGCATAGCTGGCAAATAATAAAAACAGTAATGCTTAGGGTGATTGTATGTTTAAAAAGTATTTTCAATGTGAATGTTAAGGCCTTATTCCAAAACGTTAATTTGGATAAAAATTGTTCTCAATCTTTCTTTCCTGCATCATTATAATTACTAAGAACCTCATCTGCGCCCGTATTATTTCTTCACGGGTTTCAATGGTTTTGTTATTGATTAGCTTTAATTTCTGAATAGGATTTAAGAATAGATGGTTAGCCATGTCAAACAAATTAAACGAATCAATATCTGACGGGTATTCCTTATCAGCGTGGTATTGATTGATAAACTCTATAAACTCATTTTTTATTTCTTTGCTTGCCTCAAATTTTTCAAGGTCCATTATTTTAGCTTGCCCACCTCCATAAAGTTTTTCCGGCAATTCCTGATAAAATCCAATAATGCTAAATAGTTTTTTGCCTTTAACAATAATATCTGCTTCGCCACCATCATAACGATCGGTTACTTTAATCAGTTCTACCTCTGCACCTAAATTTAACATGGTGTCTTCCATCATAACAGGTATACCAAATGTAGACTCGTGGTTTTCTACATCAGATAAAAGTTGCTTATATCTATCTTCAAAAATGTGCAGTTTTACCTCTTCACCTGGTATTACAACCAGCTTTAAAGGAAACATCGGTATAGTAATTTTTGAAGCCTGCATCGGTATGCTTTTAACTTAAAACGTATAGTAAATATCAACTATTATTCATATTTAACAAAATAAAAGGTAACAAGTTGCAGAATTTTGTCATTTTTTGGCACAGCGTTTGCATTTACCGTTATATAACTAAAACTAAAATCAGCTTTTTAATGGAAAAACTAAATGAATACGGATTGATGGCTTGGGATGGCATTATACAATATGCTCCTAAAGTCCTAATAGCTCTTGTTATACTTTGGATAGGGCTTAGAATAATTAAATGGGTTGTTGGCTTGCTAGACCGCCAATTTGAACGAAAAAATACAGACCCCACTCTTCGCCCATTTTTGAAGAGCATCATAGGTGCCATATTGAAAGTTATGCTATTTATTAGTGTAATTTCTATGCTGGGTGTAGAAACAACATCTTTTATTGCAATACTCGGTGCTGCGGGCTTAGCTGTTGGTTTGGCCTTACAAGGTACATTGGCAAATTTTGCCGGAGGTGTTTTATTATTACTATTTAAGCCTTATAAAGTGGGAGATTTAATTGAAGCACAAGGCCATATTGGAGTAGTAAAAGAAATTCAAATTTTCGTTACCATTATAAATACTCCTGATAATAAAACGGTATTTATTCCAAATGGTGCAATGTCTAATGGAGACATTACAAATTTTACTATTGAAGGTAAAATCAGAGTTGAGCTTACTCCCGGTATTTCTTATAATGCTGATATTAAAAAGGCGAAAGATATCTGTATGGAAGTGTTAAATAATCACCCAAAAGTACTTAAAGACCCTGCACCTTTTGTAGGCGTAAAAGAGCTTGCTGACAGTGCTGTAGTTCTTGCAGTATTTCCTCATGCAAAACCTGAGCATTATTGGGATGTTTATTTTGAAATAACAGAACAAGTTAAACTAGCACTAGATGCGAATAATGTTCCAATTCCATTCCCACAAATGGATGTTCATATGCATGGAGCGGAAAAGCTTGCTGGCTTGGCAAACAATAATTAAAAATACTCAATTAGGTTAATGTTAAGCATCCGGCCGGGTTCTCTGGTCGGGTGCTTTTTTCGTTTAAAAACTTATTCAATTTTTAACATTATTAATGACAATTCTTTAATAGTTTAGCGCTCGATTTATAAACTATGTCAAAGATTTTTGTCCATTTTTTAATTGGTTTTTTCATTTTCCTGTTTTCTTGTTCGAGTCTTAAAGCACAAGAAAAATATACCATTAGTGGATATATTAAAGATGCACAAAACGGTGAAATACTGTTAGGTTCAAATGTGTATGTGTCAGAAATACAAAACGGTGCAGTGAGTAACGTATATGGATTTTACTCCATTACACTAGAGGCTGGTGAGTATAATATAAGATATAGTTATACAGGCTATAACTCAAAATCAATAAAACTGATTTTAAAAAATGATACGACTGTAAACTTAGAGCTTGGTTCTTCCAATGTGGAGTTAAATGCCATCAATATTACCGGAGAAAAAGAACATGAGAATGTTACTTCATTACAAATGGGTGTTGAGAAGATTGACATTATGACCATTAAAAGCATTCCGCAATTTTTGGGTGAAGTAGATGTTGTACGCAGTATACAAATGCTTCCAGGGGTAACAACGGTAGGCGAAGGTGCAAGTGGTTTTAATGTGCGAGGTGGTTCCGGAGACCAAAACTTAATATTGTTGGATGAGGCACCAGTCTACAACTCTTCTCATCTCTTTGGTTTTTTCTCTGTGTTTAATCCCGATGCGATCAACAATGCAACACTATATAAGTCCGGCATACCAGCCAAGTATGGCGGTAGGTTGTCTTCTGTAATGGATGTAAGGCAAAAGGACGGCAATATTAAGAAGTTTGAGATGGAAGGTGGATTAGGATTATTATCCAGCAGATTATTATTGCAAGGTCCTATTGTAAAAGACAAAATGTCATTCATTGTTTCCGGTAGAAGATCATATGCTGATTTATTTTTGTTCCTGTCTAGTGACCCTGAAATTAGAGAGAACACCGCTTACTTTTACGATTTTAATTCTAAGGTGAATTATAAATTAGATGAGAACAACAAGTTGTTTTTATCCGGGTATTTTGGAAAAGACATATTTAATTTTTCTGACCAGTTTTTATCCAATTGGGGAAACTCAACTGCAAGCTTAAGGTGGAATCATATTTTTGATAAAAAATTGTTTTCCAATTTAACTGCTATCTATAGCAATTACTCTTATGCTTTAGGCATACCGGAAGGAACAGATGCGTTTGAGTGGACTTCCAACATTATCAACTACAACTTAAAATATGATTTAACCTTCTATCCCAATCCAAAAAGTACTGTTGATGCAGGAGTGAGTTCCATAGTGTATCGCTTTAAACCTGGTAGGGTAAAAGGTTTGGGAGATGAGACCATATTTAACGATTTTGAATTGCAGCATGAGCATGCAGTAGAACCTGCTATTTATGTTCAGCACGACTGGAAGGCAAGTACTAATTTTAGTTTAAGCTATGGATTGCGTTACTCATTTTTTAACAATGTAGGTAAAGGAGAAGTGTTTAAATATGCCAATGATATAACGGACGATAAGGAAAACATTATTGATACCGTTCAGTATTCATCTAGTGAGATAATTAAATCTTATGATGGCATTGAACCGAGAATACTGGCTAACTATAAGTTAAATGATCTAAGCTCCTTAAAAGCAAGTTACAACAGAACCAAACAGTATATTCATTTAGTTTCCAATACTACTTCTGCTACACCTGTAGATGTTTGGGCTCCTAGTGGAGAATATATTAAACCTGCTACCGCTGATCATTATTCACTTGGTTACTACAGAAACTTCGACTCAAATACCATAGAATCGTCTATAGAAGTGTATTACAAGGAGTTTACTGATTTGTTGGATTATAAAGATGGCGCACAGCTATTATTTAACGAAGCTTTGGAAACCGAACTGTTAACCGGTAAGGGTAGGGCTTATGGAATGGAGTTTTCACTTAGAAGAAAGGTTGGTTTGTTTTATGGATGGTTTGGTTATACACTCAGCAAATCTGAAAGACAAGTTACAGGTATAAATAGTGATAATTGGTATGATGCAAACTATGACAAATCACATGAAGTGTCTTTAGCATTGATCTACACATACAGTGATAATTGGGAGTTTTCTTCTACTATACAATATATGAGTGGAAGGCCAATTACTTATCCTGATAGTAAGTATGAGTTTGAAGGTATCATCATTCCGAATTATGGAAATAGAAACGGTGCAAGAACACCTTCATACCATAGACTTGATTTAGCAGCAACTAATAATCCAAAGAAGAATAAAGACCGTAGATATAAGACTAAATGGACGTTTGCGATATATAACCTATACGCTAGAAAAAATCCTTATTCTATTTTCTTTAGACAAAGTGAAGACAATCCAACGCTTACTGAGGCCGTCCAGTTGGCAGTAATTGGTACTGCGATTCCGTCAGTTACATTTAATTTTAGTTTTTAGAATGATTAAGTATTATAAAATAGCAATTGTAGTTCTGGCATCTTTATTTTATAGTTGTGAAGAGGTTATTGACTTAAATATTGCGGAAGGAGATGTTCAATTAGTTGTTGATGGATGGATAACAGATTTGGCTGAACCTACTCAAATTAATTTGACTTATTCTGCTCCTTATTTCAGTTCTAATGCAAATCCACCGGCAGTAAATGCTATTGTGGTATTGCGAACAGCAAATGGTCTAAATGATACATTGGTAGAAACTCCTGTTGGCTCGGGCATGTATGAAACCGCAACAACCGGGCAGGTTGGGGAGACTTATAATTTGTATATCAAGACTACAGATGGTGAAGAGTATGCTTCAATTCCTGAGGAATTAGTTAGTGTCCCTGTTATAGACAGTATTTTTCAAGAATTTAGAGAAGAAACCTTATTTGAAGATGAAGGATATTATATTCAGATTAATACAAAAGAGCCTGTTGGCTTGGGTGATTACTACCGTTGGAAGTTTTATATAAATGATACTTTGCTAAATGCTCCTGAAGATTTGCTCTATGCAGATGATGAATTTGTAGATGGAAATGATATTAATGCATTTGACGTGCATTTTGATCCATTAAAAATAGGAGATAAAGGAAGGGTAGAGCAATTATCCATAAGTAAGAATGCCTATGAGTTTATTGCTCTGGTTCAAGAGCAAACATTATTCGTTGGAAGCATTTTTGATTTTCCGGCCTCTCCAATTAAGGGAAATATTTTTAAATTAAATAACCCTGATGAGACTGCTTTAGGCTTCTTTGGGGCTTCTTCTGTGTCTGCGGAAGAGCTTGTAATTCAGTAGATTATTGGCATTTATTTAAATTAATGCTTGACTATGGTGTTGATTTGTCTTATTTTATAACTAGCGGATAATTCCAAAATTCAATTTTAATACAAAAAGAGTTTTTATTACATTTGAAATGAACTGGAACTAATTCGCCAATAAGTTCGTTTAGGGAGTATTAGATTTACAACTGAACCACAATTTTACCCCTCTTTATTGAATATGAAAATTAAGATTTTAATTGTCTTAATAGCGTTAGCTATTCCTCAGCTTTATTCCTTTACTTCAGTTAAGGAGAATAAAAAAAATGCAGTTGAAAAGAACAGTGCTCTTTTTGATGTTTATGCATATGATGTGTACAATTGCCTTTCTTTTGAAAATCAAGCATTAGATTATGAAGTATTTAAAAAAGGGCTTCTGGGTTATGTTGGGCTTAAGAAGGATAAAAAGCTTGCAAGAAAAAATCTCCTTACTATAATTGATTATAGCGTTTCTTCAAATGAAGAAAGACTTTGGATAATTGACTTAGATAATAAAAAAGTAGATTTCAATACTCTTGTAGCACATGGTAAAAATTCAGGAGATGAATGTGCTATGTCATTTTCAAATATTCCTTCATCATACCAAAGTAGTTTAGGCTTTTTTACAACGGGTGAAATATACACTGGTAAACACGGTACTTCTTTGTATTTACATGGCCAGGAAGAAGGAGTAAATGATAAAGCATTTGAAAGGTACATCGTTATTCACGGTGCTGATTATGTAAGTGAATCGTTTATCGAAGAAAATGGCCGATTAGGTCGTAGCTTAGGTTGCCCGGCTATTCCATTAGGTGTGCATGAAAACATAATTTATGCCATTGCAAACAGCTCATGCGTTTTTATCTATTATCCTGAGGTAGATTATTTGCAAGCAAGCACGCTATTGGATGAGAGTGCTATCAGTTTTGATGATTTCTCCTAAATCTGTTTCTATACTTTCTAGTTTGTAATTCAATTTAGAGAAGATTAAACTGTCTTTCTCGTAAATGTCATTTCCATATATAACATCTCCATCATCATCAATCCAAACTGTTTGATAAACAATGTAAACAGGTACAGGATGATCTAGTTTAATCCTTTTGTTTTCTCCTTTATTAATTTCTACTTCTATACTATCATTTCCCCAGCGTTCATTGCCATGGAATAGTGCGTTGGCAAAATCATACGGATCTTGTATGCGAACACAGCCGCTGCTAAAGGCTGTTACATTGGATGCGAATAAATATCTACTTGGAGTATCGTGAAAATATATCATGTGCCTGTTTGGGAACATGAATTTTATTCTACCCAAATCATTATAAGGTCCGGGGTCCTTCTTTAATTTATAAGGCACACGCTTTGGGTTCACACTGGTCCAATCAATGGAATCAGGACTTATTTCTTTTCCGGCTTTTGTGAGTACACGTATATTTTTATTTTTCAAGTAGCTGGAATCTTTTAGCACTTTTGGTATAACGTCTTCCTCTAATATAGTAGGAGGAATGGTCCAGTAAGGATTTATTTCCACATAAGTCATGGTATCATGAAAAGCCGGAGTTTGCCGCTTATATCTTCCAACAATGGATTTGCTGGCATAAAACACCGTGTCGCCCTTATAATACCTTACATTAAATCCGGCTATGTTAGCAACTACGTATTCATTTGGGTACTGAAGTGGTAACCATCGGTTACGCTCTAAACTAACAACTAAAGATTCAATTCTTTTACTAACCGGTACATTCATAGCATCAATAGTAGCCTTGCCAATTACTCCATCATTTACAAGATTAAATTTTTTCTGAAAAGCTTTTACTGCAACTTCTAGCTCTCCATCATACACTAAGCTTGAATCATTCACATCTATAAACTTTTGTTTGAGCAATCTTTCCCTAACGGAAATAATTCGTTGGTCAACATCATTGGGTTTTAGTGATTCACCATACTCAACTAAAGGCCAACCCTGGTTATCATACCGCTTTTTTAGTGAAATCAATTCTTGTCTAAACTTATTATTTGATGAAGAATTTAAATTAAAATGATCAATTAATGCTACAATACCGTTACCATGTAATGTATCTAGAATGGTATTGAATTCATCATCGTTAAAATCTTTAGGGTTGTGAAACCAGTTGCTGTCAGCGCTCATAGGCACATCAATAACTCCCTTGTATAAATTATAGGTAAGCTTTATGAATGAATTACTTATAGCAATGTCATTATTAATCAATGTGCGTTTGTCCCAATCTTTAAAGAGAAAAGCACTATCCACTTCATGTGGAATTATTTCTTGAATTGCATCATAATCATAATCGCTGGCGTTTAAGCCGTGGTTGCCAATGTGCTGAATAAAATGCTTGTAAAGATTTAAATCAGAAGTTCTGTCTGGTGAAAACCAAAATGGTTTCATTTCATTCTTTTCATAAAAGAATTCTAACAAAGCTAAATTGCTTAATGTGTCATTTTTAACAAATGACTTTAAGTGCTTGGGTTTAACCTTATAAACTATAGCGGGTTTGTTTGCTTCTTTAGAATTTGATGTAGTTGTATTGCAACTAACAAGCACGCAGAAACAAAACAATAAATGGAGGCAAGTGTAAAAGTAATTTCGCATTTTGAAATTTTACTTAATGCAAATTACAAAGAATAGCATTGTCTGAATGCAGTTCCGTAAAAAGAATGAGAAGATTATTAACTGAGTTACAGGTTAATGGCAACGGTAAGAATGATGAAGAACACAGATATTAATAATGGTATAATATTTCTTTTCATAGCAATTTTGTTTATTGCTATTTAATTTAGAGGATAGTGGAATAAATAGTAAACAAGAATGAAGAGATTCTTACAGGCCCAATTAAAGTGAATTTTTGGTAATCCAATATCGGTATGCAATTAGCAACTGGTCAATTTTACTAAGTTTGGTAAGATCTTTGTTTCTATAACTAGGTAGAATATATTTGTTTAGCTGAGCTAGCAGAATGTAGATAGTTTTAATCAATTGAAATACAGTTATATATGAAATATTTAATATTAATATCAGGTAATTTACTAAAGTCTTTTTTGGCATTTTCTATGCTATTCTTACTTTTTTCCAGCTCTGAGGCATTTAGCCAAGATGCAAATGGAATTGTGGGGGTATGGTTAATTCAGGATAATGATGCGAAAGTTGAAATTTTTGAAAAAGCGGGTAAATATTATGGCAAAATTGCCTGGATGAAATATCCGAAAGATGACAACGGAAATGACAAAGTGGATGATATGAATCCTGATCCAAAATTGAGATCAAGAAAAAAACAAGGCTTGGTAATCATGACTGGTTTCGTTTACAATGAGTCCTCTAAAGAATGGGTTGATGGAACCATTTACGATTCTAAATCAGGTAAGACCTACGATGGGTACATGAAGTTGGAAGATGATGGATCACTTTACATGAAGGGGTACATCATGGGTATGCGTTTTTTAGGTCGTTCAAATATTTGGACAAGAGCAGAAAACGAATAACTGGTTTGGCTTAGCTTACACTTTAATCATTGAAATAAAAGTGTAAGGTTTTTCATTTTTTTGCACTGTTTTGAAGTGTAAAGAATCAGAACTTAAGCTGTTTCTCAATCATTTGTGCTTTGTTACTGTGTAATTACGGTTGGGAACCAACATGTAATTATTTTTCGTTTTTGTAATGTTTTGTAACAAATTAATTCAATTTCACTTACAAATCCCTTTTCTTATATACACTTAAAGGTCAGTTAATTCGAGCTTATGTTTTGATGGGCATCAAATGTAAAAACCGATTCACTGCTTTAACCTAATATTTTTTAAGCGTTTTTCCTTCCCGTATGAGAGAACACGAGGTACAACAGTTTGCCTATAATTTAGGGCAAAAATATAATGAGTCTTCAGTTGACATCACTGAAACGGCTATGAGCTGGATTGTGCTTACTAAATCACAAGTGTTTAAAATTAAAAAGCCAATAAAAAATCAGTGGTTTGACTTTACTGCAGTTGAGCAACGAAAGCAAAGCTGTGAAGCAGAGGTAGAATTAAATCAGCAGTTGGCACCCAATGTATATTTGGGGGTAATACCCATTGTAGATTCATTTATGCCGTTAAACGGAGAAGATCACAATACTGTTGTAGATTATGCCGTGTTGATGAAACGCCTGCGGAATGCCAAGCAGATGAATAGAATGCTTGATAGGAAAGAGGTAACAAAAGACCATATTCTAAAACTGGTACGATATGTAGTTCGGTTTCATGCACACTCCAAAGTAATCGATCTTCCACCCATCAATTCGCACTTCCAAGAGGTTTGGCACAAATTAATTTGTTTTGATTTTGGAGAAGACATTGCCGAGGTAGGGAATGTATCAGCTACATTAAAAAGGGCAGATGCAGTTTTTAAAGCATTTAGCGCTAATCATCAAAAATATTTTAAGGACAGAAAAGACTTTGGCAAGGTGAGAGAACTGCATGGTAATTTATTCTGCGATAATATTTACCTCTACAATAAACCGTTAATTGTAGATTGCATAGAATTTAGTGATACCCTTAAACATGTTGATATACTTAACGAAGCAGCACTATTATGTATGGATTTAGATGCTCATGGAGAACGTTATCTTTCAGAGTATTTTTACAAAGAATACAAAAAGCGAATGGGTACAGTTAACGAAGAGTGTGATGATTATCTGTTTGTATTCTATAAGCTTTACCATGCCCTTAAAAAGGCCAGAGAGAATAACTATAAGGCAGTTTCAAACAAACAGAAACAGCAATACTATACTTATGTTCAAGAATTAAATATTTACTCAGAACTTATTCAGAGTTATGTAGCGTGGTTGGATAAGGCTTCTACCTAGCAGCCTTTCTGAAATAATCATTTAACGGCATTAAGGTCTTTACTTCTTTCAGTACTATTTGATCTAATTTTGCATCAGTTATCTTACTTGCAGGAAACTTCTTGAAATAATAAAACTGTTTGTTCGCAATGAGTGGTTCCTTTTCTAATGCTTCTTTAAATTGCTTGGGAACTATTTTATTTTTCTCGCCTCGTATTTCTCCGAAACCGGTTTTAAAGGCTTTTGCATTCAGTAATTTTCTTAAAACTTTAGGATCTTTAGCTATGTGTTTGCGCACTTTTTCAAGCTTTGTTTTATCCAGCACATACAAACCACCATATATTTTAAATCCCTCAGGGCCCAATTCTAAGTAGTAACCCGGGAAATCTACTCCTTTCTTTCCGCCCTTGGCTATAACGGCTCCTAAATAGGTTTTATAGGGTGTTTTGTCCTTACTAAAACGAATATCTCTGTTAATTCTGAAAATACATTTCTTAGGGTCGGTTTCTACTGTTTTATCCAGCTTATGTATTTTATTGGCAATATCCTCAACAAATGCGACATGCGGTTCTTTTACTGAAGTGATGTAACGTTTTCTGTTTTCATCAAACCAGGCTTTGTTATTGTTTGCAGCAAGTTCTTTAAAAAACTTAATAAAATCTTTGTTAAAATAGGCCATGCTAAAAATATTTTAGACGTAAACAATTAGAATGCACAAAAAATGCGAAATTAAATATAGCCTTTTTTGGGAAATATTAAATTAAGAAGAGAGTGGGTGAAGGAGGAGCAAGAGATAAATTAAAAGAAGGGGAGGTAGTGGTAGTTTTGTAAAGTGCTTATAACATGCTATTAATTTCATCTTCGGAAGGAAATTTTAGTTCCGGGTCATTTTCCTTTTTTACCCAAAAGTAATACTTGCCGGTACCTCGGCAAGCGTAAGCAGAAATTTCATCTAATGGGTGTATCCCTTTAAATTGATATACTCTCCAGGCAAGGTTATCTTCTTGCACTGCTACTTGGGCATCTATTACAACATTTGAAGTGTTTCTGAAGAATACGGTGTATGTGTCTTCAAAAGAGCGCTCATAACCTTTATAATATTCACATTTTTCACATTTTTCGCCCCATTTGGCATCAAATTTAACCAGTGCACCAGATACATCTTGGGCAATAGAATTTGTAGTTAAAAGGAATATACCTGAGGCAATGCATGCAAAATATTTGAGTGCCAACCTTTTTGAAAAGTACAATTTCATCTATCTATTTTTTTTCTTTTTCTTTTTACAGTGATTGTTAGTTAGAATTATTTTGGCTTCCTGGTTTCCAAGCTGTTTTGAAGTATGCCAATCATTACAGGCACCAATTTTATCTCCTAAGAATTTTTTGCTCCAACCTCTATTGTTGTATGCATCAGCATTGTCTCCGTTTATAGTAATGGCATGATTAAAATCGGATAGAGCCAGTTCGTATTTTCGCAGTTTGTTATACGCACTACCACGGCTAATGTATGCCCATTCATCATCTTCACGATGCTTTAATACTTCAGTAAAATCTGCCACCGCATTTTCATAATCTCTTTTCATCAAAAATGAATAACCTCTGTGGTAAAGAGCATCCCAGCTTTCAGGTTCAATTTCCATTACTTGATTGTAGCAATCAATGGCCATAGCGTAATTACCCATGTTAAAGTTTCCTTTACCCTTACTAAACCATTCATAGGAGGTTTGGGCAGAAAGACTAAAACTCACTAGGGAGAATACAAAGACCAATAAAGTTTTGTGCATGACTTGTAGTTTTTCTAATATACAATTTAGAACAAATCAGACCCTTGAATTTTAAAATATTTGGGAAAACTTACAGAAATAACGAATTTTATAAGGTTTGAAAAACGACTTTATGGCAGGGTTTTCGTATACCTAATAAGGAAGATTTGCTAATTTAAATATATTGGTAATCAATAGCATTAGCAATGCTAATTTTATGTTCAAATTAAAATAGAATAGTCAATTAAGATTTTAAGCACATATAAGGGTTTAAATGGGTTGATAAGAACGAGCATTTTATGCCTGCTTCTTACATGTGGATATTCCTATGTCCAAGCACAAACGGGCTTAAATGTTTATGGTAAAATGAAGGTTGATAAAAGCTCATTAGACCAAGCTCATTTAACCATTAGCAAAGATGGCTCTCCGTTTAAAACCGGTGGGGTAGAAAAAAACGGAAAGTTCAATTTTATCCTTCAATTCAACCATGTTTACCTGTTTACCTTTTCTAAGCCGGGTTTTGTTACTAAGAAAATTCTGATTGATACTCATATTCCTGATGAAGTAGCAGCTGAGGGTAAAAGGTTTGATCCTTTTGAATTTATTGTAACAGTATTTAGTCAAACGGACACTGAAAATAAATACACCTATAACCAACCGGTTGCAAGAATACATTATTCTGAATTTATTGAAGAGTTTGATTATGATACGGATTACACAAAATCTATGCAAGCAAGGTTTGATGCTGATAAGGAACAAGAGAAGGAAAAGGATAAGCCTGTAGAAGAACCTAAAAAGGAAGTTGAGGAGAAAAAGGAAGAAGTAAAAGTAGATGAGGAACCAAAGTCTGTAGCCGTAATTTCTCCACGTGGTGGAACGGTAACCCGAAAAGAAGTAAAGCCAAAAGTAGATGTTGACGCTAGATTAAAAATTCAAGCAAATGCAGACAAGGATAAGCGCCAAGTTATTCGACCTGGTGTTGCTGTTGACAAAAAACCAAAGCCTAAACCTATACCTAAAATAAACCCTGATGCAAAGAGTGCACCGCCAAATGCCGGAACGGATGAAAAACCGGAAAAACCTGCTTCAGTTTACAGACATAAAACGGTAGATACCTATAGGGAACATAACATGGACATCACATTAACGGTGTTTACCATAGATGCAGATGAAATCATTTACAAAAAAGTAAAGCACGATTGGGGTGGGGTATTCTATTTTAAAGATGGCGTCTGTGTAGGAAGTTGGGTATATGAATCTGAAATTGCAGAATACAACGAAAAGCAATAATTAAAAAGTTGTACTGAGTCTTAAATTCACTTGTCTTGCAGTTAAAAAATTAGGCACTGCAAATCTGTTGCTGGTTACATCCGTAATCCACAAATAAGAAACCACATTATTTACTTGTAATAGGTTAAACACTTCTAAGCTTAAGGACATAGAGTTTAGTCTGTTCAATACTTTAAATCTGTATTCTCTCTCGCTGTCTTCCGGTTTTATTTCTTTAATTAATCCTATGTCAACCCTACGGTACCACGGAAAATTAAACACATCCTGATACCTATCCGGACCCGGAGGGCCAAAAGGCAAACCGGTACCAAATACCAATGTCAGGTTCATTTTTAATGATGGATTTTTAGGCAAGTAATCCTGGAAGAATAAACTAAAGGTAACTCGCTGGTCTGTTGGTCTATCTAGAAACCCCGGTTTTACTAAATTGCTATCAGCATCATAATAAAAATCATCATCAATGTCTTCTTGTGTTTTTAATATTGATAAGCTCGCCCATGATTGCACACCAGGAACAAACTCTCCGTTAATTCTGGCATCTATACCTGTTGCATATCCTGTAGCATTGTTATCTCCTAAATATCTAATTCTTAAATTATCAATTTTATAAGGAACGAGATTGTCTAATTGCTTGTAATAGATTTCTGTGTTCAATTTAAATTCCCTGCCAAAGCTTAGGAATTCATATTCATTTCCAACAACAAAATGAATGGAACGTTGGGCTTTAATGTTTGGATTTAATTGTCCATCAAAGTCTCGTAACTCTCTGTAGAAGGGAGGTTGGTGGTATACACCTGCTGCAATTTTATACCTTAAACGTTCATTGTTTTTTGATGGAATTTGCATAACCACTCTAGGGCTCACAACCAATTGCTCACTAAAATCCCAGTAGTTAAATCGTGCACCTGCACTTACACTGGTTCTTTTTTCTTTGCCCAAATTAAAAGTCGATTGCAAGTATCCCATAACTCTGCTAGAGGTAATGCTGTTGTTCGATTTAATTACTTCTTGTAAAACAATTTGGTCAATTGGCAACTGTGGAACTGCAAAGCCAGAAGAATCAGTAAGGTCCCATTCAGATAATTCATCATTTATTTCTTCATACTGATAACGTAAACCCCAATCTAATTTTTGCTTGGGATATAATTTGGTTCCCTTGAATTGCACGTTATAGACAAATGCATCTAAATCGTTTCTGGCGTGATCTAAAAACGTTCCAACCCCTCTGTTAAATGCAACATCTCCAAAGTCATCAGAACCAAAATCACGATTTAGTTCATCTAAAAAATATTGACCCATTATATCGAAGGACTCAGTTTCAACCGTGCTAAAAGCGGATGTGATTAGCTTGAGAGTAAGACTGTCGTGAGGGCTAAAGGTGTAAGTAAATGCTCCAACACCTGTTTCGTAATCATCAATTTCTTGTCCATCAAAAAATACTCTAAGCTTTAATGCTTGTTCAAATGTTCCAAACTCTGTTTCTCTATTTGCAGGTACAATGCTGTACTTATTTCTAGAGTAATTACCCAAGAATGCTATTTCAGACTTTTTACTTAACTGATAAGTTAAGTAAGATTGTATATCAACAAAAGATGGTTTGTAATCACCCTCAGTGTCTAAAGTGTTCAATAAATACTGATTGGTTTTATATCGAATCCCTGTCAGGTGCGTAAATTTTCCAGAGTCTGCAACGCCTTCAAAATGTGCATTGGCTCCAAGTAAACTTGCATTAGCCGAACCCTTAAACTCTTTTGGCTTTCGGTATTTAATATCCAGTGCTGAAGAAAGCTTGTCTCCATAACGAGATTCAAATCCTCCGGCTGAAAATTCTATTGATGATACTAAACTTGGATTTACAAAGCTTAAACCTTCCTGTTGTCCGGAACGAACCAAGAAGGGACGGTAAATCTCTATATCGTTTACATATACCAGGTTTTCATCAAAATTACCGCCTCTAACAGAGTAAGAGGAGCTTAACTCATTATTTGCTACCACCCCTTGAAAGGTCTTTACAACGGCTTCAAATGAGCCGGAAGGGTTAGGAATGTTTGTTATCTCTTTTGGGTCAATTCTAATGAAGTTTGGTCTGGTAATTTTTTCTTCGGTAATGTCAATGGGGTTTAATATTTCGCTGTCAATTTTAAGCGCAATATTTATTTCTTTTTCTTCATTGGGTTGAAGAGTTAATTTTTTTTCAATTGTTTTCATTCCAACGAAGGAATAATAAACGGTTACTTCCTTGTTCGCATCAATTCTTAAGTTGTACTTTCCTTCTTTGTCAGTAACATCACTGCTTTTTGATCCAAGCACGGAGATGTTAGCATTGTGAAGAGGAGTACCTGATTCATTTGTGACCACTCCATAAACCTTAGCTTTGGTTTGAGCCTTGCACGTTTGTATACTAATTGTTAGAGAAAAACTGAATGCAACAAGGACTAAAACTAAAAACTTAAATTTTATTTTAAAAAATATCATTCGTTGTCTTTACGTTTAAAGTCTCCGTTTTTCCAAGCTTGTATAAACTTGGCCCAAGCTATTGGGTTTAGTAGGTTATTGGGAGGTAACTGTCCGGCATAATACATTTGTGAGCTGCGCTGTTGGTTGGCAAGTTTAAAATTCATGCTACCATCCATAGGTAAGTCTTCAGCTAATTCTGCCAAAACTTTATCATCTAAATTTC
>JABDLV010000094.1 GCA_013001815.1 Bacteroidia bacterium | reverse complement strand
TTCTGTTTTGAAATGAAAACTTAATTGTCCAAAACATCATATTCAAAAGCAATCCCATTAATAAAGTCATACCCCAAGTGCCGGGATGAGCAAGCGGAAACAAAACCCTTTCCCCAATATCATATATGATTCCGCTTGGCTCGTTAACTAAATCCCAGCTGTTCCATCGTAAATAGCGACCTATATAAACCCCAAACCCGGCCGCAAACAATAAAACAGTAATTATAAATTTTGACAAAAATGAATTCAATTTTTGTGTAAGTATATTATCAATGTCCATTAGGCTTAAGAACCCAAAACATAGTGCAGTCCATGCAAAAGTCAATATCATTGCTGTATCAAACCAAATAGGTGCAGCAGTGCTCCATTTAATGTGAAACAAATCTGTAAGTATGTATGGTGCATTTGGAAAGAATGCAATCCAAAGAACCATGATTCCCAAAAAAAGAAACATATTATTTCTTAGGTTAGGATTTATAATAAGTGCAGTAGTGATTAACCAAGGAATAAAAGCTAGAAATAAATTCCAGTTTAAGAACAAGAATAAGTCACTACCTGTATATGTTGCTCTCGCAATAGTTAGTGCGAAGCAATAAACACTTAAAAGAAAGAGAACAATGCTTGTCTTTAGCTTTCCGGATTCGATTAATTTAAGTTTAAGGCTCTTTAACATGCTTAATTCTTGTTCTTCTTCAACAGAACTAAAGCCATGCTATTGTATTTGATTTAGAATTTGGCTAAAAATTAACTTTTTAGTTTTCAGAAAAAATGGTTTTCTCAATGTGATTGATAACACCAGGTAAAATGAAATATTCTAAAAAATGACTGTTTGATCTGAATACATGTCGTGAAAAACTTTTTAAGCTTCTGGCTAAGTCTTCAGCAAATTCAGATTCTACTTTGGATAAGGATTTACCAATACTTTTAAGTTTAGATTCTAAAAAATCATTTCTTTCTTCTTTGCCATCTGGCAACTGAGTTACTAACTCGTTAAAATGCTCTTCAAAATGCTCATCAACCTTTTTGTAATAGGAGTGGAGAATTTCATCAGAAGTAAATGTTCTTAAATGTGCTAATCGAATAGCATCTGCTTTTTCTTTTGGTTCAATCTTGCCATCATCGTACAAAGCGGCATAAACGGAAACCAAAGCCGGTGCCATTATTATTTGTGCTTTTTCTTCTGTTGTTAAATGATCTAGTTCAGTGGTCATAATTCGAAAAATTTAAAACTATACTATTAAAAAGTTGTTGTCACTAACAATCAATGTATAAAATTGTTGATTAAATTACAAGTATAGTATTACTAAAATTGACTGTTGCTTAGTTGTTTCTTAATATCAATGTTGGCGTTGATAATTTTCACATGGTACTGAATGATACAAGAATAAGTATGATAAATAAGCGTTAAATATATAAGTGATGTACATCATAACCCCTAAGTAGAATATTCAGTTAATTTGTTATGTATATTTAATATATGAAAAAGATCATTATAAGCTTAATTATATTCTTTTTGTGTGCAGCCTCTATTAAAGCACAAACCGCTACAGATATAATTAGGCAGGTAGATGAAAAAGCAAGAGGAGAATCTTCGTTTGCAGAAATAAGTATGGAGATTATTAGGCCGGGCTGGACCAGAGAAATAAAAATGAAAAGTTGGGCATCGGGAACGGAGAATGCATTGATACTGGTTACAGAACCTGCAAGAGATAAGGGAATCGTTTTTTTAAAGCGCGATAGAGAACTATGGAACTGGCAACCCAGTATTGATCGGGTTATAAAATTACCACCTTCAATGATGATGCAATCTTGGATGGGTTCTGATTTTACAAATGATGATTTAGTAAAAGAATCTTCAATTATTGAAGACTATACACATTCATTTTTGGAAGAAGATGAGGTTAATGGCAAACCTTGTTATAAAATTCAATTAATTCCGAAAGAAGATGCACCGGTGGTTTGGGGTAAGATTGTTACTTGGGCAGATAAAAAAGATCTAGTGCAATTAAAAGCAGAATTTTATGATGAGGATGATGATTTAATCAGCACCATGATTGGTTCTGATGTAAAAATGATAGGCGGTAGAATATTACCAACTAAAATGACAATGATACCCGCAGAAGACAGTGAAAAAACAACTGTAATTACTTATAGTAAGTTAGCATTTGATATTACATTTAAACAAGATTATTTTTCTTTACAAAACATGAAAAGATTACGGTAAAATAAATACGTATGTTTTTTAGACTCGCATGGCGAAACATTTGGCGTAATAAACGCAGAACCCTCATTACTATCTTTTCAATAATGTTTGCTGTTTTGCTCGCATCTTTTACCAGAAGCATGCAAATAGGTTCTTTTAACCACATGATTGACAACGTGGTTCAATTTTTTTCTGGTCATGCACAAATTCATCAATTAGGTTATTCTGATGATAAGTCACTGGACAATACGTTTGAAGTAAAAGCAGATCTCGTTCAGCAAACAGAGCAAAACCAAAATGTAAAAGCAGTTGTTGCGCGCATTGAATCATTTGCACTGGCTTCCAATGAAAATCAAACAAAAGGTGTATTGGTAATCGGCACCGAGCCAGACAAGGAGGATAAACTAACGCAGCTAAGTAAAAAAGTGGTACAAGGAAGCATGCTTCACGCCAAAAGTAAGGGTGTATTAGTAGCAGAAGAACTGGCAAAGTATTTAAAACTAAGGGTGCATGATACCATTGTGCTTATTAGCCAGGGATACCATGGTGCAAATGCTGCAGGAAAGTACCCTGTAGATGGGATAATAAAATATCCCAATCCTGAATTAAATAAGCAGATAGTAGTTTTAAATTTAAAACAAGCTCAACACTTTTATGATGCAATAAACAGGGCAACATCCTTAGTTATTTTGGCAAACAGTGGAGATGAGGTGGATGAAATGATGAAGGGAATAAAATCTAAATTAAATTTAGATGTGTATGAAGTGGAGGACTGGAAAGAAATGATGCCCGAAATTGTTTCTCATATGGAACTGGATTTACTTTCTGGCAGAGTAATGAATGGAATACTCTATATGATTATTGGCTTTGGTATTTATGGTACTATTCTTATGATGACCAATGAAAGAAGATATGAATTTGGTGTTTTGCTTTCCGTTGGGATGAAGCGTTTGCAGTTATCTTTTATAGTTTGGCTGGAAATAATGTATATAGCAATTGTTGGTTTGTTAGCCGGTACATTAGTCAGCTTTCCGGTAACACTGTATTTTAAATATAATCCAATTCGGTTTACAGGAGATTGGGGACGTGCGTATGAAGATTTTGGTTTCGAACCCATTATGGCATTCTCTGTTCATCCTAGTATTTATTTGAATCAGGTACTGGTAATATTTATTATAGTCGTTTTTATGTCATTTTATCCGGTACGGTTTTTACATAAACTAAAACCGGTTGAAGCAATGAGGCATTAGATATGGTATTAAAAATAGCTTGGAGAAATATTTGGAGAAATAAAAGGCGAAGCCTGGTTGTAATTGTTGCAATTGCACTGGGCATTTGGTCAATTATTTTTATAACAGGGTTTGCAGATGGCATGTACAAAACCATGATTGATAATGCCATTGAAAATCAATACTCGCACATTCAGGTGCACCACCCAGAATATAAAGTAGACAGAGAGCTCAAGTACACTATTCCAGAGTTTGATCAATTAACAAGAGTGTTAGATACCATGTCAACAGTGAAAGCCTACAGTTCAAGGGTTATTAATCAAGGGATGATAGCTTCTCCTAAATCAGCGCAGGGCATACAAATTATAGGTATTAACCGGGAGCAGGAGGACAGGGTTTCTAAAATAAAAAGCAAAATTGTAGAAGGCAGTTTGTTTGAAACCAAAAAGAAAACACCAATTGTAATTAGTAAGGCTTTGGCAGAATTATTAAATGTTAAGCTAAAATCAAAAGTGGTGTTAACCATGCAAGATAAAGAAGGAAATATTACCCAAGTGGCTTTTAAAATTGTGGGTTTATTTGAAACAAATAATGCCATTTTTGATGAAGCATTTGTGTTTGCAAGAGCGAATGATCTGATAAGAGAATGTGAATTAGACACTGCATATCATGAATTAGCCATTTATTTAAATAACCCTGATGATGTAAATGCAACCACAGCTCAGTTAGCAAAAATGAACCCGAATGCATTGGTAGAAGACTGGAGAAAAATTGCACCGGAGTTAGAATTAATTGAGTCGGCAAGTGGAATCAACTTGTTTATTGTTTCTATAATAATAATGGTTGCGCTTTTATTTAGCATTATAAATACCATGTTAATGGCAGTATTAGAAAGATATAAAGAGTTAGGGGTGCTAATGGCAATAGGGTTAAACAAGTTAAAGGTATTTTACATGATTGTTTTAGAAACCATTATGCTCTCATTAGTTGGTGGCCCCTTAGGGTTATTGATTGGTTACTTAACCATTGAGTACTTTCAGGTATATGGGATTGATTTCTCCAGATTTTCAGAAGGATTAAGAGAATTTGGAGTGAATGCGGTTATTAGACCAATTGTGCAAAGTGAAGAATATTTTATTCTTGCCGGCATAGTAATTATAACAGCAATAATTGGCGCAATTTATCCGGCAATTAAGGCGATAAGATTAAAACCGGTAGAAGCAATTAGAAAAATTTAACAATGAGTGTAATTAAAACAAAAGACTTAGTAAAAGTATATACAGATATTGCCGTGCCGGTGCATGCGTTGAATGATGTAGACTTAGAAATTAAGGAAGGTGAGTTTACTGCTATAGTTGGCCCTTCGGGATGTGGTAAAACTACCTTATTAAATATGATAGGTGGGTTAGATACACCCACTTCGGGGCATGTAGAAATAAACGGAGTTGATATTTCTACCCTTTCAGATAGTAAGCTCATCGAATTCAGGCAGAAAAATATTGGTTTTGTATTTCAGTCGTATAATTTAATACCTGTTCTTACTGCTAAAGAGAATATTGAGTTTATAATGTTGCTTCAAAAGAAAAGCAAAGCAGAAAGGGATGCCAGAGTGAAAGAACTATTGGAGGAAGTGGATATGATAGATAAAATTGATGTAAAACCGGTTGATTTATCCGGTGGGCAACAACAAAGAGTGTCCGTTGCACGTGCATTGGCAAGTAAGCCTAAATTTATTTTGGCAGATGAGCCCACTGCAAATTTAGATTCCGTAACCACTAGTAATCTTCTTGACTTAATGTCTAAATTGAATGTTGAAGAAAAAATGACTTTTATTTTTAGTACACATGACCAACGAGTAATTGATAAAGCACACAGAGTAATTACTTTAATTGATGGTAAAATTGAATCGGATGTTAATCAAACACCTTCTTAACTCAAAAGCCTCAATAATATTTTTATTTTTTTGTTTGAGCGGATCGAGTGCACTGTCCCAAAGCGAACAATCACCATGGATACCTGACTTTAACGGGTACATGAAGGTAATGGATATTTATACGTATTCACCAGACCTAAATCAAAACCCTAAATCTACTTTATTTCATAATCGGTTAAATTTTAAATGGTATTTCTCCAATACACTTACAGGAAGAGTAGAAGGGCGTAGTCGTTTTTTTATTGGTGAAGGAATTGAAGCGCAACAACCATTATTTGGAAAATTATTGGAGCAGGACAACGGATTGGTAGATCTTTCATTTGTGCCATATGAACGTGATTTCATGTTAGCACATATTAATATAGATAGGTTGTGGTTAGAGTATGTAAAAGGAGATTGGAATATAAAAGCGGGGAGGCAAAGAATTAATTGGGGAATTAATATTACCTGGAATCCTAATGACATATTTAATACGTATGATTTTTTAGACTTTGATTATGAGGAAAGACCGGGAAATGATGCGGTAAAGGTTACGAAATACTTAAGTGACTTATCATTTATAGAAGTGGCAACATCCTTAAACGAAAATCTTGAAAAAATGGTTATAGCCGGTAAATACCAAATGAACAATCAAGGGTATGATGTGCAATTTTTGGGTGGAAAGTTTTTAGAAGATATTGTTGTTGGTACAGGCTGGGCAGGCAACATTAAAGATGCAGGATTTAAAGGCGAGTTGTCTTACTTTCATCCCTATGAAGATATTTATGGTAGTTCCGGGGTTTACAATTTTAGTACATCATCAGATTATTCTTTTGAAAATGGTTGGTTTGTAAATGCAACATATTTATTCAACTCTAATGCAAATGAAAAATTACCTTTTATTTTATTGCTCGAATTAGTGGAGCAATCTCCAAAAAATCTATATCCGGCTAAGCATACTTTTGCCGCAGGAACAGGTAAGCAGCTCAGTCCTTTGTCAACTTTTAGTTTTAGTTCGGTTTATTCACCGAAAGCAAAAGCACTAATACTATTACCTGCCATCACATTATCAATTGAAGAGAATTTTGACTTTGATTTTATTGCCCAGTCCTTTTTTGGAGAGTACCCTGTTAAGTTTAAGAACATTACTAACGGGATATATTTGCGATTGAAAGTCAGTTTTTAATTTAAAAATTTCAAATCCCAAGATTCAAACCTGACAAGTTTTCATTTTTATATTCCATCAGTTTAGATAAAAATTTATCATTGTTTGTGTTAATGCTTTTATTGGAACACTTTAAGAAGCTACCATCTGCATGTATGCTAATGTGCTTAGATTTATATATAGTTAATTTGTAGTATGGAATAACCCAGGCAAAATGTGAATAGTTTTTGTTTAAGTGCACAAGAATTCCCTTTGGTCTAATTTCAATGCTCGCAAATTTTAGCTTATTGGTATCGGTTAGATAAGGATGGAAATCGATACTGCATTCTTCAATAATCATGCGTGTAGAACCAATTCCTCCTTTTTTAATTCTATCAATAAATGAATATGGCTTGCCCACCAGCTCATCTATTTGCTCTTTAATTTTTTTGTTTTTAAAAGATATTTCCGCTATCATTTTAATAGAGTTGTTCGGTTTCCATTGCTATTAATAACAATAAAATCAATAAAGAGTTTTGTTAAGGCTTGTTCCATAACAGTTTCAGTTGTTACAATCTGTATATTCGCCTTATAATTAATATAATGTCAATACTTTATATAGTACCCACGCCAATTGGTAATTTAAAAGACATTACCCTTCGTGCATTAGAAGTGCTAAAGGAGGTGGACACCATTGTTGCAGAAGATACGAGAACAACAATGAATTTGTTGAAGCATTTCGAAATAAGAAAGAACTGCATTAGCCATCATGAGCACAATGAAAAAGAAAGCGTTGCGGGTTTAATTAAACTATTAAAAGAGGGACAAAGTTTAGCTCTTGTAAGCGATGCAGGAACACCCGTAATTTCAGATCCGGGCTTTTTATTGGTTCGCGAATGTTTAAAAGAAGGAATAAGAATAGAGTGCTTACCTGGTGCAACTGCATTTGTACCTGCACTGGTCTTGTCGGGTTTGCCAACACATAATTTTTGCTTTGAAGGATTCTTGCCTCATAAAAAGGGAAGGCAAACTAAATTAAAACTGCTTGCTGAAATTGATAAAACAATCGTTTTATATGAGTCACCTCATAGGCTTGTTAAAACACTTACCCAGTTGCAAGAACATCTAGGGGCCAATCGTAGAGCATCTGTATCAAGAGAATTAACTAAGGTTTATGAGGAAACACAACGAGGCACACTAAAAGAGCTTCAAGAGTATTTTGAATCAAAAACAGTTAAAGGAGAGTTGGTTATTGTGCTTGAGGGAAAACCTGATTAAAAAATTCCGGTTCAATTTTATCAAAGGAATATCCTAAGTTTGAGTAATGCTCCAAAAATTTTGGAAGTGCATACAATACTTTTTCTTTTGCTTTCACACTGTCATGAAAAACAATCACGGCACCATCATGCGTGTTTTCTTTTACATAACTCCAGCACATTTCAGGACTAACAGACCTAGCAAAATCATAACTAAGTACAGACCACATTACTATTTTGTACTGTTGTTTTAATAAGTGTATCTGAGATGGTTTAATTCTACCATAAGGAGGTCTGAAAAGTCCGCTTTGCAAGTATTCTGTGCAATCATTAATGTCATTCAAATAATCATGGTTGTTGTTTTTCCATCCATTCAAATGAGTATGCGTGTGATTGCCGGTTGAATGACCCTCGTTTAGAATTTTATGGTACAGTCCGGTATGTTCTTTTACGTTTTTACCCAGGCAGAAAAAAGTAGCTTTAGCATTGTATTCCTTTAATACATCTAAAACTTTTTCTGTTACTCCCGGAGTGGGTCCGTCATCAAAAGTCAGGTATAAAGTTTTTTCATTTTCATTTATACTCCATACCAGCTCGCTAAAAAAATACTTAACTATATAAGGTGGTTTTATAAACCTAAACATCATTACTGTGGGGCATAGCGCGCACTGAATGCATCAAACTTCCCTTTAATTTCAGCTTCTAGCTCTTTGTTGCCAGACAAGCCCGCCAGTCTTCCAAGTTCGCGCATAATTGCCATTCCCTGCTCTAAATCTCTTTTAACACCAGGAAAATGATCTGTGCCAACCAAAGAAAAATAATATTCTAAATCGTTTTCATAAATATCTGCAAGCCGTTTAGTAATAGCATCTCCCTTTTCTAAAATTTCTTGTTTGCCCTGTGAAGTTTGTTCTACTCCTGTTATCAAACCACCATCTAAGCCTTCCTTATCACCTAAAATTGCTGCTTTATAATATGATTCAGCCATTCGAAGCATAACCAAGTTGTAAGGCACAGCTTCATCCGGAAATACTTCTATACAATGATCAAGTACTGCAACAGCAGAGTCTCTTTTGCCTTCTTGTAATAATGCATCTGCTAAGCGGCCAAAATTATTTCGTAAATTCATAGACATGTTAATGTTGTTTTGGTCTAAGTAAACAGAAGGGTCACTAATATTCCCCCATTTAAATTTATTCATCATGTTTTCATACATAATGCTTGTGTTTACCCGGCCAAATCCACCTGGTATTTTTTGCGTTGCTTTTATCGGTACTAATCTATAAGCCAATCCTTCTAATTGAAAATAGTCATCAAGGTTCATATAACTATCAGAACCAACTGTTACGGCAAAGTAAATTGGTCTTTTCCAATCATTGTATGCTAGTAAATCCAAAATCATCAAGTCAGCTTTCATTATAAAGCTTTTAGAAATTTCAAATCTAATTTCGCTTACAATTTTATCTACATCTTCCGGTGCAACAGTACCTGAAGCAATAACCGCTTCTTTGTTAATAGGAACAGATAATTTTTTTGTAGGTAAATAGTCTAAGCTAGAGCCACCGCGCGTAGGGGCTTTGGTTTGAGAGTTGTCACTCTTAATAAATTCTACTACATCTTTAACTGGGGAGTAGCCCGGAAGTTTTCGATCGTAATATGGAACGTAATCTCTGGTTCCTTGTCTGTATTGTTTTTCAGTAAAGCTAAACGGTACTGCATCAGAATCGTAAGCTTTACGTTTCATTTGTTCTATGTACCAATCAGTATTTAATAAACTAAGATTCACAACCCTTACATCAGTTCTTATTCCTTCAACTTCTTGTGCATACCACAATGGGAAAGTATCGTTATCTCCGTTAGTAAAAATGATCGCATTAGGTGCGCAAGATTCTAAGTAGTTGTGTGCAAAGTCTCTTGATGTATAACGTTTTGCTCTGTTATGGTCATCCCAACCATCTTTAGCCATGAGATATGGCACTCCCCCTAAACAAAGAAGTGTAGCAAGTGCACCGGCTACAACTCCCGGTGTGAATCGACTTAATAATTCTCGAATTCCAAGAACACCAATACCTATCCAAATGCTAAACGCATAAAATGATCCGGCAAAGGCATAATCCCGTTCACGCGGTTGATATGGCGGAAAGTTAAGGTACAGTACAATGGCAATTCCCGTAAAGAAAAAGAGCAGTGCTACAACC
>JABDLV010000091.1 GCA_013001815.1 Bacteroidia bacterium | reverse complement strand
TAAATTTTATTCCCAAGGTTTCTAATTCATCCAATACCGGATTATACAATTCTGCGTCCAATGGAATCTGCACTCCCTTTGCATTGTATTTTCCCTGCGAAATCAGTTTTGCACAAATAGCCACAGGATACCCAACTGTTTTTGCCATTGCGGTATACGTAGAATCATCCCCTTTTACCACTAATGCAGAATTCAATTGCTTGATGGTATTGTCTAATTCATAAATAAATTCATGTTGCATTACAATCATGTCCTTATCATCCGGCTGCAATGTCCATTTTTGCATAAGTAAGTGCTGCAGCACTTGTGCTGGTGTTGCATTTGCTAAGCCAATTTTTTCATCACTTAGAATACCTGTCCATTCTACTTTCCTCATTGATTCACCATTTGGATCTAAGCCACATAAATTTGCCAGTCGAACAATTAGTGAATCTTTACTGGAGACGCGCGGTAAAAAACTTTCCACTAATTCTGCATATGTTAAGTGTTCTGAATTTTTTATTTGAAAGGAATCATCTGTTAAACCTAAGGTTACAAATACAGACCATGCTTCACAATAACCGGGGTAACGTAGCGTACCTCTAACCATGGTTGGGATGTTTCTTAACCCATATATGGTTCTGTATTGAATGGAATCTCTATTCGCGTATCCATCAAAATCTCCCACACCATCTACATGCACATTTCTAAACTGTTTAAACACTCTTTTATATGGAATGTATTTTAATTTATTGTCTTCAATAAAGCGTGCGGTACCCTGACCTGCAAGTATTACGTTGCGTGGATTCCAGGTAAAACGATATTTCCATGGATTAGTGGCATACTCCGGAGCAATTAAACCACCGGTAAAGGATCTAAAGACATTTAACTTTGCTCCTTTGCGTGCGAGTTCATCCAGTACCTTTTTTGCACTCATGTGATCTATTCCCGGGTCTACTCCTACTTCATTCAACAAAATAATTCCGGCACTTTTCGCATCATCATGCATGGCTTGCATTTCTTTAGAAACATAGGATGCAGTAACCATATTCTTTTTAAGAATAACACAGTGTTTAGCTATTAAGTTATGAAATCGGGCCGGCAACATAGAAATAACCATGTCTGCATTTCCTACTTCACGTTCACAATGTACCTCATCATTCACATCAAACTGAAATGCCCGAATATGAGAATGTCCTTTTGCTTTTTCCTGAGCTAATTCCAGAGAATAATCGCCTATACTCAATTCCCATTGCAATGCACTTGCATTTTCTATTGCATACTTTATAAGTGAACTGGCGGATCTACCTGCACCAAGAATTAAAATTTTTTGCATGAATCTAATTTGAAATACAAATTTATGAGAATAGCATAAGCTGCATTCTGTTTTACCTCAAAAATTTAAAAAGTTTTCAGCTATTAATCGGTATTTTAGCTGCATGAAGAAATATTTAGTAATTGCCGGAATACTTGCCGGACTAGGAGTAATATTGGGTGCCATGGGTGCACACGGCTTGCGAAATGATTTAGATCCCGTTCAATTAAATTCCTATTTAACCGGGGTTCGATACCAATTTTACCATGCCTTTGCCATTTTAATTACTTGTCTTTTGTACATGCATTTTAAACAAAAGCAATTCTTGTTGGCTAACCTTCTTTTTTTCATTGGCATATTATTATTTAGCGGAAGTATTTATATTCTTAGCACTAAAGGTGTAACCGGAATAGAATTGCCTAGAGCATTTGGGTTTGTAACACCGGTTGGTGGTTTAGTTTTTGTTGCTGCATGGTTGGTGTTTGTTTGGGGATGCTTGAAAATAAAAAATGCATAGAATTATTTATAAAATCAAATGACAAAAAGAACAGAGACAGATTTATTGGGTTCGTTGGAAATCAATGAAGATCTATTTTATGGTATCCATACAGAAAGAGCACTGCAAAACTTTCGGATCTCAGACAATAAAATAAGTGACTTTCCTATTTTTATTCGCGGTTTGTTAATTACCAAAAAGGCATGTGCAATGGCCAACGAAACCATTGATGCAATCCCAAAGGAAAAAGCACAAATGATTGTGAAAGCCTGTGACCATATCTTAAACCATTTGGATGAATACATAGCGTATTTCCCTACGGATGTTTTTCAGGGAGGAGCAGGTACTTCCGTGAATATGAACGCAAACGAAGTGATTTGCAATGTAGCTTTAGAATTACATGGTTTTATAAAAGGAGATTACGATACACTACATCCGAATGATCATGTAAACAAATGCCAATCAACCAATGATGCTTATCCAACCGCATTCAGGGTGGCTATTCATGAATACATGAATAATTTTGTTTCAAACATTGAGCATTTAATTGCAGCACTGGATAAGAAAGGCAGTGAATTTAAAGACATTCTAAAAATGGGCCGCACCCAACTGCAAGATGCAGTGCCTATGTCTATGGGAGTTGAAATAACAGGATGGGCGAATAATTTACGTGAAGAAATTAAGAACCTGCAAAGAAGCAGAGATCTTATTCTGGAAGTAAACCTTGGAGCTACTGCCATCGGAACAGGTTTAAATAGTAAAGTAGGATTTAAAGATTTGGCAGTCCAAAATTTATCAAAACTAACCGGCAACGAATTTATAAGTTCACCAGATCTTATTGAGGCTACTTCAGATTGCGGTGCTTATGTAATGATTTCCGGAGCATTAAAACGCACAGCAGTTAAACTTTCAAAAATCTGCAATGACCTGAGATTGCTCTCTTCCGGTCCACGCTGCGGATTAAACGAAATCAACCTTCCCGAACTGCAAGCAGGTTCTTCCATTATGCCGGCAAAGGTGAACCCCGTAATACCAGAAGTAGTGAACCAGGTTTGCTTTAAAGTAATAGGCAATGATGTAACCATTAGTTTTGCTGCAGAAGGAGGACAATTACAACTCAATGTAATGGAACCGGTGATTGCTCAATGTTTGTTCGAGTCGATGATTCTTCTTACGAATGCAACTGAATCCCTCGCAGATAAATGCATCTCCGGTATGTCAGCCAACCGAGAAGTAACCGAACAGATGGTGATGAATTCTATTGGACTCATCACTTACCTTAACCCTTACATAGGACATGACATGGGTGATGAAATAGGTAAAGAGGCAATTGCAAGTGGTAAAACAATTAAAGAGCTGATACTTGAAAAGAAACTTCTAACCGAAGAAGAACTCAACAAAATACTCAGCAAACAAAACCTGATGTATCCCAAGTTCAGGGTTGACGATTAAATGCATTGTTTCTAGTTATTTATATCTTAGTGCAAGCGCGAAAAATTACCACACATTAGATAACAGATAAATGACCAAACGAGATTTTTTTATAGCAGCTATTCGAATTTTTGGATTATTATCTATTGTTACATCTGTGTTTACCACAATTCCAAGCAGCATTTCTTATATGTTTATGCATATTGATGCATATTCTATAGTTTGGTTGACACTTGTGATTGTTATATTAGTTGGGCTTTTTGTATTACTTATATTCAAATCTGGAAGTGTTGTAAATCTCTTGAAACTTGACAAAGGATTTGATGATGATAGAATTGATTTTGGAAATCTCAGTTCATCTGATATTGTCAAATTTGCAACCTTCATTATAGGTGGGTTTTTAATCATTGAGAATATCTCACCCTTCTTAAATCATATTTTCTTTGCATTTAAGGGAACTGTATCCGGAGAATCTTATCAAAAACCTGAATACTTTCAATGGGCAATTTGTAGTTTGAACTTAATTGTAGGATATTTATTAATTACTAATTATTCTTTTGTTGCGAAATTATTTGGAAACAGAAACCCAAATTAAAAACAAAACAATGAACATGATAAAAGACATTCCCGAACTTGTCAATGCTGGCGTCATTTCACAAGAAACTGCAGACAAAATTCGAACTTATTATCAGGAAAAAGGAGGACAGTCAACAAATAGACTGTTTATTGTTTTTGGAATTTTAGGAGCAATCTTAGTTGGGCTTGGAATAATCTTAATAATCGCGCACAACTGGGACGAACTTTCACGAACCACAAAAACACTCTTTGCTTTCCTTCCTCTGCTTGTTGGACAAGTACTTTGCGCATTCGTATTAATTAAAAAACAAGATAGTGTTGCATGGAGAGAAAGTGCAACAGCTTTTTTGTTTTTCGCAGTTGGAGCAAGCATATCACTTGTTAGTCAGATATACAATATTCCGGGAAACTTGAGCACATTCCTCTTGACATGGATGCTGCTTTGTCTCCCTTTGATATATGTAATGAAATCTTCCATTGCTTCATTGCTTTATCTAATTGGAATTACGCAGTATGCTGCTGAGACAGGCTATTGGTCATACCCTTCTTCCGAATCATATTACTATTGGTTACTTCTACTGGCTATCATTCCTCATTATTACACTTTGTATAAGAAAAAGCCCGAATCTAATTTTATGATTTTCCACAATTGGTTAATTCCACTTTCAGTGACAGCTATTCTGGGAACTGTTGCAAAGAGCACAAGCGAACTTATGTTCGTTGCATATATCAGCTTTTTGGGGTTAATCTATTTAATAGGAGAATTAGATTTTTTTACAAAGCAAAAACCAAGAAACAATGGGTATAAAATTTTAGGCTTCCTTGGTACCATTGGATTGCTCCTGGCATTAAGTTTCGATTGGTTTTGGGAGGTATTAAGAGGAGAAGGTTTTTTATTCAATGACGTAATTGCATCACCTGAATTTTTTGCATCTGCAATATTATCATTACTCGCAGGCGGGCTGCTTGTTCTGCAACTGAAAAACAAATCACTGAATGACATGAAACCAATTATGCCTGTTTTTATTCTTTTCATAATAACCTTCATTATTGGGCTGTCATCATCATTTTCAGTTGTGCTTATTAACATTCTTGTTTTTGCAATTGGTATTCTAACAATAAGAGATGGTGCCAAGCAAGACAGCTTAGGGATTTTGAACTCTGGACTGCTAATTATTACAGCTCTGGTCATTTGCAGATTCTTTGACACAGATTTAAGTTTTGTTATAAGAGGAATCTTATTTTTATCAGTTGGCATTGGCTTCTTTGCAATAAATTACTGGATGCTCAAAAAAAGAAAATTGAATGATTAACATGACCAAGAAAATATTATTGCCTGCATTTGTTTTGGTTGCCTTAGCGCAATTGTATGTACCTGCCAAAATGATTCTTGACAGAGAAGATATAATGGATACAGGAACAGAATACAAATTCAAAACCGAACCAATTGACCCAACTGACCCTTTCAGGGGGAAATACATAACTCTTCGTTATGAAGATGATATAATTAAAATTCAAAATGAAGAGGATTGGGTCAGAGGTGAAACTATTTACGTTTTTTTTACAACCGATGATGAGGGTTTTGCAAAAATTGATTCCGTTTCAACAGAACATTCAACAGATAACCGGGACTTTTTAAAAACCAAAGTGAGAAACATTACAAGTAATAGTTCAAACAAACTAACAATTGATTTCCCGTTCAATAGATATTATATGGAAGAATCAAAAGCATATGATGCTGAACTGGCTTATCGCGATTCACAAATTGACACAAATCAAACTGCCTATGCGTTGGTAAACATAAAAGATGGTGAAGCAGTATTAAAAGATGTGTTAATAGATGGCGTTTCAATACGGGAAATTGTAATAATGGAAAGAGAAAAGCAAGAATAATCGATCACAGCTTCAGAATACTACCCTAATTAACATGAAACGAATTCTTAAAATCACCGGAATAACACTCGGAAGTATTATTGTAATACTTTTACTATCCGGGTTTTGGTTCATTACTTTTTCAGAACAGTTTGGTGGAACTGCCAGTGAGATGCGTGCCAAAGAATATAAATCCTCGCCTCAATATGTAAATGGTAAATTTCAAAATTCAGGTGCGTTCAATATGGAAATGGATTGTCATAGCATTAAAAAAATGATGCGAGAAATGTTCAATCCCCACCCCAACCTATCGCCAAGTCAGAATATATCGGTTATAAAAATAGACAGCATGGAGCTTGCCACCTTTCCTGATACGTTAACCAGAGTAACGTGGTTTGGTCATTCTACCATATTGTTGGAGATAGACGGCAAAAGGATTTTATTCGATCCTGTTTTTGGTCAATATGCGTCCCCTCACCCTTGGTTGGGAAGACAGCGATACAATGAAGAAATGCCCATTAACATAGAGAGTCTTCCATTTATAGATGCGGTAATTATTTCACATGATCATTATGATCATTTGGATTATGAATCCATTGCAAAACTGAAATCAATAACCAAACAATTTTATGTGCCGCTTGCAGTTGGTAATCACTTGGCATCATGGGGTATTTCATGGGACAACATACATGAAATGGACTGGTGGGATGAGAACACATTGGATGAACTACAAATAATCTGCGCACCATCAAAGCACATGTCCGGTAGAGGCATGAATGACCAATTTGCTACGCTGTGGGGTTCCTGGATTATAAAAGGATCCGAACACAGTGTGTACTTTAGTGGTGATGGTGGATATGGAGACCGCTTTAATAAGATTGGTGAAAAGTATGGACCGTTTGATATTGGCTTGCTGGAATGTGGGCAATACAATGAACTATGGGCTGATGTGCATATGACTCCGGAAGAAACCGTACAAGCGGGAAGAGACATAGGTGCTGAATTAATTTTACCCATTCATTGGGGCTCATTTTCTTTGGCAACACATAGCTGGACTGATCCAATTGATAGAGTTACAGCAAATGCCAATGAGATGGGGGTTCCCATTTCCACACCGCAAATAGGAGAATCAATCATTTTAGGTAATGCAGATTTTGCAAAGACGGAATGGTGGAAACAATACAACTAAAGAGACATTTTGTGGTTATAAATAAATTAAAACATGAAAAATTACATTGATGGATTCGTCCTTCCCATTCCGCAAAAACATTTGAATGAATACAAGAAAGTATCAGAAAGAGTTGCAGGAATTTGGAAAGAGCACGGTGCTCTGGACTACTTTGAATATGTAGGTGAGGATTTAACATTGGAGAGTACGCGTTCTTTTCCTGATGCCATAGATGCAAAAGCTGATGAGGCAATTTTATTTGGATGGGTAGTGTTTGAATCTCGTGAAGCACGCGACCTTGCAAACAAACGAGTGGCAGCCGACCCAAGAATGAATGATTTAATTGCACCGCTAATTGATCCGTCAAAGGTAATTTTTGATGCCAATCGTATGGTCTATGGCGGATTCAAATCGTTGGTCGAATAAAATGATAAGTGAAATTGATAAATTCTTTTTAAACCAAACAGAACCAAACAAGAGCTGCTTACTTGCTTTGCGCAAAATTATTCTTGAACAAGATGCTAATGTAACTGAAACAAAAAAATACGGCATGCCTTGCTTCTGCTACAAAAAGAAAATGTTCTGTTATTTATGGACAGATAAAAAAACAGAAGAACCATACATCCTTTTTGTTGAGGGAAAAAGATTGGAACATCCTAAACTAGAAGCAGGAAATAGATCTAGAATGAAAATTTTTAGAGTAAACCCCAAGAAAGATTTACTGGTGAAGACTATAAAGTCATTATTAAATGAAGCTTTGGATTTATATAGAAGTGGAACAATAAAAGCTTAGCACAAACCCACTACACACGCTCATTTACCTTCGACATTACATGATAGCGAGGGTCATCTATACTCTTATCAATAACCTTGGCAAGCTTTGGTGATGCTTTAATCATTAATTCCTGACACTCTTCACTTAAATGCTGCACATGCAATTCTTTTCCGGCTGCTTCATATTTTTCTACCAACTGAAATAGCGCCTCTAAAGCAGAGTGGTCTGCCACGCGAGATTCCATAAAATCAATAATCACTTTATCCGGGTCATTCTTAATGTCAAACTTGTTTTTAAATTCCTGAATACTACCAAAAAATAATGGTCCCCAAATTTCATACACTCTGGTGCCATCATCCAGTGTGCGTTTTCGAGCACGAATGCGTTTTGCATTTTCCCAAGAGAAAACCAACGCACTCATAATAATACCTGCAATTACGGCAATGGCTAAATCAAAAATTACGGTAAGAGCAGAAACACTTATTAATACCAGTGCATCACTTAAAGGAATTTTATTTAATATTCTAAAACTACTCCATGCAAACGTACCGATAACCACCATAAACATTACGCCAACTAGTGCAGCTATTGGAACTTGCTCAATAAATGAAGAAGCAAATAAAATAAATGCCAATAAGGTTATGGCAGCCACAATACCGGATAATCGAGTTCTTCCACCTGATTTAATATTAATTAATGATTGACCAATCATGGCGCAACCGCCCATACCACCAAACAAACCGGTAATAATGTTCGCTCCGCCTTGTGCAACACATTCTCTATTTGAACTACCACGTGTTTCAGTTAACTCATCAATTAAATTCAAGGTCATTAATGATTCAATTAAACCAATAGCGGCAAGAATTATAGCGTAAGGACCAATGAATTTTATAGACTCCCAGGTAAAAGGAACTTTATTAAATAACTCGAATTGAAATTGTGGTAACCCTCCTTTTAAGCCTTCCCCTCCTCCATCTCTTATAAAAGAACCAACAGTTGCAATATCTACCTTTCCTAAAATTACAATTGCCGATACCACACCAATGGCAATCAAAGCTTCGGGTAACTTTTTGCTCAGCTTTGGTAAGAAGTACATAATAGCCATGGTAAGAAATACCAAACCAGCCATTATATATAGCTTAGAACCATGTAGCCAAACCATTTCTCCGTTAACAAATTCTTTAAACATGTCTAATTGAGAAAGAAAAATTACAATGGCTAAACCGTTTACAAATCCCATCATTACCGGGTGTGGAATTAAGCGAACAAACTTTCCTAGTTTAAAAAGGCCTACAACAATTTGAATGGCTCCCATTAAAATAACTGTGGCAAACAAATAATACAATCCAAGATTCTCTTCAGGTGCTCCCATTTTATTCCCGTCAGCAACCAGGCTAACCATTACCACTGCTAGTGCACCCGTAGCACCTGAAATCATTCCGGGTCTACCACCAAATGCAGCAGTAATTAAGCCAATCATAAAAGCAGCATACAAACCTACCAAGGGTTCTACCCCTGCCACAAATGCAAATGCTACTGCCTCGGGTACTAATGCCAGAGCTACTGTTAAACCACTTAAAATGTCATTTTTGGCATTTTTAGTGCGCTTTCTAATAAATTGAACCATTATTTTTTTCTAAAGGAGTGCAAGGATACGGCTTTTTAACCCTTTAAGTTTTATTAAATGCCATAGTAATTGAAAAATAAATGAACATTTATTTGGTTTATATTATAAACTAGTTTATATTTGTATAAACTTTAAAACAATTTAGTTATGGAAACATCAAAAAGCATAGAAATTATTGAGAGCATGTACAAAGAGAGCAAACGCTCATTACATCGCAATTCATTTTACTTTATTTTATGGGGACTGCTATTAGTGCCGGCAGGCATAGCAGAATACCTTTTTATTGAATCAGAGAAAGCATATATGGTTTGGCCAATAGTCGGAATTGTTGGTGGAATTGTTGCGGGTATTTATGGGTTTAGAGAAGGAAAACGGGCAGGTGCACAAACCGTGGGAGACAGAATTTACAATTATACATGGGGTGCATTCATTGCATTGCTCATTCTCTCTCTTCCTTTATCATTTAAGTATGATTTTTCACCTCATATATTAATACTAATGTTGGCAGGTTATGCCACATTTGTAAGTGGTGGTATAGCAAAATTTACCCCTTTTATTTTAGGAGGTATGGCACTAGTTGCCGGTTCTTTGCTATGTGCATATGTTGTGGAATTACCTTATCATGGATTAGTCTTTGCAGCTTCTATTTTATTGGGTTATGTTATTCCCGGGTTTATGTTGAGAAATCAAGAAAATGGGCAAGCTTAACACCATACTACACCAAGAGTTGCGCTTAGCAATTATTAGTTTTTTGGCTAATGTAGATTATGCTGATTTTAAAAAACTAATAGAAGTAACAGGTGCGAGTAAAGGAAATTTAAGCGTGCAAATAACCAAACTGCAAGAGGCAGGTTATATTAAGGTGAAAAAATCGTTTAAAAACAATTATCCGCACACCAACTGTGCATTAACTGCACAAGGCAAAAAAGAGTTTGAAATCTATTTAAAGGAACTGAAGGAAATGCTGAACATCTAATCTCCTATTCAGTATGAGGATTTCCTTTTCCGGTTTCTAAATAATTTTTCAGACTTTCTGTGATGAACATATCCCAAGTCGTAGAACAAATATCGTAACACTCAAATTGAGGAACCAATCCATCATGCAATAGCTTAACTTTGGTTTTATCTCCCTCCTCTTCTATGGTCCAATACAAAGTGGTTCCAATCCACTCTTTATTAAATTTAACCAGTCCATCAACACACTTCCATGTTAGCTTGGCGTTCGGTTCAAATTCAATTACTTTAAATTTCCATCCTTCAACACCAAAAAATATGGTAAATCCATCTCCGGCTTTGCCAATTTGATTATCTACTTCTCCCCACCACAAAATCAATTCTTTAGTTAGTGCATTAAACGCTTGTTCGGGAGTACAATTGACTAAGATTTCTTTTTCGTAATTCATAATATCTGAAAAAACAAAGGTGGTCCAAAAATGAACCACCTTTATATTATTTAATAATTATAGATTCAATTTTATGCCAAATCAAAGCGGTCTAAATTCATCACTTTATTCCAGGCTGCAACAAAGTCTTGTACAAACTTTTCTTTCGCATCTTCACAAGCATACACTTCAGCAATGGCGCGGAGTTCAGAATTAGAACCCAATATAAGATCAGCTCTCGTTCCTGTCCACTTTACATTACCGGTTTTTCTGTCACGCCCTTCAAACTCATTCTGATCATCAGAGGTTGCATCCCAGGTGGTATTGAAATCTATTAAGTTTACAAAGAAGTCATTTGATAAAGTCTCTGGGTTGTTTGTAAACACACCATGCTTCGAATTATCAAAGTTCGTATTTAACACACGCATACCTCCAAGCAACACTGTCATTTCAGGAGCAGTAAGCGTCATCAATTGCGCTTTATCAACTAACAATTCTTCTGCAGAAGTTGATACTCTACTATACTTATAATTTCTAAATCCATCTGCAACAGGTTGTAACACTGCAAATGATTCTACATCTGTTTGTTCAGCAGAAGCATCCGCTCTACCTGGAGTAAAAGGAACTTTTATAGAATTGCCTCCTTTTTTAGCAGCTTCTTCCACTGCAGCACAACCACCTAATACAATTAAGTCTGCTAAAGATACATTCTTAGCACCTGCGTTAAACTCCTTTTGAATTCCTTCTAATGTATCCAACACTTTTGAAAGCTGAGAAGGGTTGTTTACTTGCCAATTCTTTTGTGGAGATAATCGAATGCGAGCACCATTGGCTCCGCCACGTTTATCTGAACCACGAAAAGTAGATGCCGATGCCCAGGCAGTTGAAACCAATTGCCCAATAGACAAACCCGATGCAAGCACTTTACTCTTTAAAGAATCTATGTCTTTTTCATCTAAAGAATGAGTAGTAGCAGGTATTGGATCTTGCCAAAGCAATTCTTCTTTTGGTACTTCAGGTCCTAAGTAACGAGAAGTCGGCCCCATATCTCTATGCGTTAATTTATACCAAGCTCTTGCAAATGCATCTGCAAATTGATCAGGGTTTTCAAAGAAACGTCTAGAAATTTTCTCATATGCAGGATCTTCTCTTAAAGATAAATCAGTTGTTAACATTATAGGAGTATGACTCTTAGAAGAATCATGTGCATCCGGAACTGTTCCTTCTCCTTTTCCACCTTTTGGTTTCCACTGATGTGCACCGGCCGGGCTTTTTGTTAATTCCCATTCATAATTGAACAAATTTTCAAAGAAGTTATTACTCCATTTTGTAGGAGTGGTTGTCCATGTACCTTCCAGGCCACTTGTTATGGTATCGCCACCTTTTCCGGTACCAAAAGAATTTTTCCAACCAAAACTTTGCTCTTCAATGCCTGCGGCTGCAGGTTCTCTACCTACATATTTGTCAGGGTCTGCTGCACCGTGTGTTTTACCAAAGGTATGCCCACCTGCAATCAATGCAACTGTTTCTTCGTCATTCATGGCCATTCTGCCAAATGTTTCTCTAATGTCTTTTGCAGCTGCAATTGGGTCAGGGTTTCCATTTGGCCCTTCCGGATTAACATAAATTAATCCCATTTGAACAGCGCCTAATGGATTTTCTAAATTGCGATCCCCTTCATAACGTTTATCACCTAACCATTCAGTTTCAGAACCCCAATAAATATCTTGTTCCGGCTCCCACACATCTTCTCTTCCACCTGCAAAACCAAATGTTTTAAAATCCATTGACTCTAGTGCAACGTTACCGGCCAGTATCATTAAATCAGCCCAAGAAATTTTCTTACCATATTTCTTTTTAATTGGCCATAAAAGCAAACGTGCTTTATCAAGATTTCCATTATCAGGCCAACTATTTAGTGGGGCAAAACGTTGTGTACCTGATCCTCCACCACCGCGACCGTCAGATATACGATATGTACCTGCACTGTGCCAAGCCATGCGAATAAAAAACGGACCATAATGACCAAAATCTGCAGGCCACCAATCTTGCGAATCCGTCATCAAAGCAACTAAGTCTTTTTTAACTGCACTCAAATCAAGACTGTTAAATTCCTTAGTGTAATTAAAAGACTCATCCATTGGGTCTGACTTAGATGAATTTTGACGAAGGATATTTAATTTTAATTGATTCGGCCACCAATCGCGATTGGAAGTACCACCACCTGCACTTTGCTTATGCGCTCCACCCATAAACGGGCATTTGCTTATATCTCCATTTTCTTTATGTTTAACATCCATTTTCTCCATTATTTTTTAAGTTTTCTATATTAATTTCTATCCTCAAAAGTAAATCTATTTGTAGAATTTTCAACTGATTTTATTAGAAAAATTTGAATTCATTTCGTTAATTTTTGGCCAAATGTAAAAGGCAAAAACCCATCTCTATCACTCATTTTCAAAAATTCTGAAAGTATAAGGGTGTAGATACCTTCTACACCTTTATTATTTATATAATTGCAATCTTAAATCTATTCACTATGAAAAAAGTCAACTATTCAAATGCAATCCTTGCGCTATTTACATTAACAATTGGTGCCTGTGCAACACCGGACTTTGTTTCTAATGATTTTAAAACAAAAACGAGTAATCACAAAACAATTGCAGTTTTACCGGTGCAAATGATTTTCTCAGGCAAGCAACCTAAAGGTTTAACACCAGAGCAAATAATAAAGATTGAAGATGGTGAGAGCAGAGCATTTCAAATATCACTGTACAACAATTTATTAAAGCAGTCGGGTCCAAAAAAGAAAGACATTCAAATTTCAATTCAAACAGTTGAGAGAACAAATAGAATTTTAGAAGAAAATGAAATCAGCATTAGACAATCTTGGACAGAGACACCGGAGAGTTTAGCAAAAACTTTGGGTGTTGATGCAGTGATTCAAAGCAAAGTGGAAAAAACAAGGTATATGTCTGACTTGGCATCTTTTGGTATTGATTTAGGAGTTGATATATTAGAAGGTGTTATGGGTTATCCTCCATATGGCGTTTCTCCTGTTCCATATGGAATTTCTAAAACACATGATATTAGGGCGGAATGTTCTCTATTTAATGGCTCGGATGGCACTTTATTATATAAAGACAAATATGTTCGTGCAACAGATTATAACGTTCGGGCAAATGAAATGATAGAACACCTGACCAAAAAATTCAGCAAAACTTTCCCTTATAGAGATAAATAAACTTATTTACCTTTAGCCCGTCAAAAAGAAAAAACCAATTATGAAGACATTACTTAGCTTATTTATAACCGCTGCGCTCATTTTCGGAATGAATGCGTGCAAATCCAGCAAAGAAACAGCAGAAAAGGCTGAAAATGAGAAGGTTGAACTTACTCCCGGCAAAGGAAGTGTATATAGAGAAGAAGGCGGAATTAAAACTAAAACAGAGGGAATTGTAGAAGAAGCAGCAAATGAGGTGGAAGAAGTTATTGAAAATAGAGATGAAGCAAACAAAATGAACGAAGGAGAACAAGAATACCGCATTATAATATCATTTATAAGCTGGGGAGCCGGTGTTGATCCGAAAGCCAGAAATATAATGGACAGATGTATGTCTGAAAATCAAGAAAATACAGAAATAGAGGTGGCCTTTGAAGACATGCCCTGGGGACGTGAAGGAGAAGTAGATTTCTGCTTTACCCTCTCTGAATTAGGAGAGGAAGAACAAGAAAGTTTTGTGGATAGCATGAAAAAAGCCTTTGAAGGAAATGAGCTGGTACAGATTTATGAGAATTCGCCAGCTATTCACAAACGTTAACCACTAAAATCAGACCTTAACCATAAAAAAAGTGTTATTCTTCTGATAATCATCTTATTTTTGCCCCCTAAACATTTCAAATTTGAATATGATTGAAACTGGCGTAAAAGGAAAAAACGCTTCAGTAAGTTCATTAGGACTTAACAACGTAGCAGCTGCATATTGGAATTTAACCCCTGCAGAATTAGTAGAAGAAACAATTATTACCGGTGAAGGAGGCTTGGCAGACAGCGGAGCACTTGCCATAGATACCGGAGAATTTACCGGACGCTCACCAAAAGACCGATTTGTTGTTTGCGATGCAGAAACAGAAAAAACTGTTTGGTGGGGAGACATCAACATAAAATTTACTCCTGAGAATTTTGATAAACTTTACGAGAAAATAACTGCTTACTTAAGCGGAAGAGAAGTTTATGTGCGCGATGCATATGCATGTGCAGATCCAAAACACCGTTTAAACATAAGAGTAGTTACAGAATTGCCTTGGCAAAACATGTTTGCATACAACATGTTCTTAAGACCAACGCATGAAGAAATAATGGACTTCGAACCGGAGTGGAATATCATTTCTGCACCTGGATTTAGAGCCAATCCTGAAAAAGATGGTACACGCCAACACAATTTTGCAGTGATTAACTTCACTAAAAAAATGATCATCATTGGTGGAACCGGTTATACAGGTGAAATTAAAAAGGGAATCTTTTCTGTGTTGAATTACATTTTACCTCAGCATAGAAATGTTCTTTCTATGCACTGCAGTGCAAACATTGGAGAAAACAAAGACACAGCGATTTTCTTTGGTTTATCCGGCACAGGTAAAACCACCTTAAGCGCAGACCCTAGTAGAGGTTTAATAGGTGATGATGAGCACGGCTGGGCAGATGATACGGTATTCAATTTTGAAGGTGGATGCTATGCAAAATGTATTGATCTTTCGGCAGAAAAAGAACCACAAATATTCAAAGCCATTAAGTTTGGTGCTATGTTGGAAAACATAGAATATTATGAAAATACTTCAACCGTAGACTTTGAAAATGTTAGCAAAACGCAAAATACCAGAGTTGCATACCCAATACACCATATAGATAATGCGGTAAAACCATCTATAGGAAGTAGTCCGAAAAATATTTTCTTTTTAACTGCAGATGCCTTTGGTGTATTACCTCCAATATCTAAACTTACTGTTGGACAAGCCATGTATCATTTTATATCCGGTTACACTGCTAAAGTGGCTGGTACTGAAGTTGGAATTGATGAACCGCAAGCAACATTTTCTGCATGCTTTGGCAAAGCATTTTTACCATTGCACCCAACAAAATATGCCGACCTACTTGGTGAGAAACTAAGAAATGGAGATGTGAACGTTTGGTTGGTAAACACAGGCTGGACAGGCGGAGCATTTGGAACGGGTTCAAGAATTAAACTTTCTTATACACGTGCATTGATTACTGCTGCATTAAGAGGAGAATTGAGCAACGTTGACTATCAAACAATGCCGGTGTTTGGTTTGGAGATACCTAAATCTTGCCCAGAAGTGCCGGATGAAATTCTAAATCCAAAAGACACCTGGAGCGACAAAGCCGCTTATGATGCTAAAGCGCAAGAGTTGGCCGCTTCGTTTGTAAAGAATTTTGAAGAATTTGCCAGTGAAGCTTCTAAAGAAATTATGGAAGCTGCACCAAAAGTTGCACAAGTGGTTTAGTAACAGTCTAAACAAACATTTCTTATGCACATCTTTTATTGCCCTTCTTTTTCGCAAGGAGGCACTTCTTTAGATGAAAACGAATCTTACCATTGCGTAAAGGTTCTGCGATTGCATCCTGAAACAAAAATAAATGTAATTGATGGTAAGGGTGGATTTTATCTTTGCGAAATACTGAAAACAAACCCTAAAAAAGTAAAAGTAAAAATACTGGATAGGCAATTGCAGTATAATAAGAGAGATTACTATTTACACATTGGCATCTCACCCACCAAACAAACGGAACGCTACGAAAACTTTTTAGACAAGGCCATAGAAATTGGCATAGATAGAATAACTCCAATTGTTTGCAAAAGAACAGAACGCAAAAAACTAAGATACGATCGTGTTGAACGAGTAGCCCAGGCAGCAGCCAAGCAATCGCAAAATGCTTTTATACCTCAACTGGATGACTTAACTCCATTTAGTGAAATTCTAAATGAAGAAGATGTAGATGGCAAATACATTGCGTCTTGCCAAACAGATAATCGCACAAGCCTTGAAAAACTGGCTGCTAATAAAGGACGCGTTCTCATCTTAATAGGACCTGAAGGTGATTTTATGCATGAAGAAGTAGAGCTGGCTAATAGCAAGGGTTTTGAGAACATTGATTTAGGAGCAAATCGATTAAGAACAGAAACTGCCGGGATTGTGGTAAGCCAAATAATAAAATCTTTGAATCAGCTAAAACAATAAAGCAAATATTCATTAGTTTTAGAACTGAAAAGAACAACAATGAAAAAAGTCTTTGCTATTATTATCTTATTTGCTTTTACAGCATTTGCTCCCCCACCCTCTTTTAAACTTTGTTTAATGAAATATTCCGGTGGTGGTGATTGGTATGCTAACCTGGAAACATCATTACCTAACCTGGCAAAATATTGCAATCAAAATTTAGGGATGAACATTAGCACGGAACAAGGAGTGATTGAAGTGGGTAGTCCTGAATTGTTTAACTATCCGTTTGTACATATGACCGGACATGGCAACGTTGTTTTTTCTATGGATGAAGCAGAAAATTTAAGAAACTACTTATTAGGTGGTGGCTTTTTGCATATAGATGATAACTACGGAATGGATAAATTCATTCGTCCGCAAATGAAAAAGGTTTTTCCTGAGCATGAGTTTGTAGAGCTTCCATTTGACCACCCTATTTACCACCAAACATTTGACTTTAATAATGGCTTACCAAAAATTCATGAGCATGATAACAAAGCCCCCAGTGGTTATGGTATTGTGCATGATGGCAGATTGGTTTGTTTTTACTCTGTAGAATCTGATTTAGGCGATGGCTGGGAAGACAAGGAAGTACATAATGATTCTGACAAAGCCAGAAGCAGTGCCCTTAAAATGGGTGCAAACATTATTGAGTACGTGATGAATAACTAGCTGGCAATACTCTATTGAAAAATAGCATTGAATTTAGTATTGCATAAAACACCATTCCATGTTGTCTGGATAATACATTTTCCGTAAGACAGCTCACCATAAATAAAATTAAAAACAACACATATAGTTTCTCATCTGCACGCAATGCCATCTTCAATGGCAAGAATAACATCATTAAAAATAATGCAAAGCCAATAATACCACAACCTAACCAAATATTGAAGTACTCATTATGTGTGTTAAAATTTTTCTCTCTTAGCTTATCAGATTTAAAAGTACTTTCATAACATTCATTCAAGTGTTGATACACATCACCCGGTTGGTAACCGCTATACCAGTTTTCTTTTAATAGCTTAAGCGAGCAAGTATAAATTGCCAACCTCACATTCGTATCATTAAAATCTTCATCGGCAGGCATATTAAATCCACTGTTAAATAATTGCATGCTTCTTTGTTTTAAAGAAGGAGAAAAGAATACAGCTGCAAACAACACTGCCATTAATACAACAGTTACTAGGGCAAACTTTTTAATGTTAGCCGCTTTCCAAAACGCCATCGTTAATAATGCAATAAACAAGCCTAATAAGGGCATTCGTGCAGCCAATAGCCAAATTAGTATTACGAACACTAAAATACCAATGACCATCATTCCTTTTGTATGCTTTTTAAATTGTTGTTTCGGAAACAAAAGCCAAAGCAATAGTATGCATATAGAGAAAGAAAGATAAAGCGCTAAATAGGATGGATGAAAACCCGTAATGCTCTCTGCAGCATTACGCATCATAAAAGAAAAGTTAGGATGATTCCAGGCCTCTTGAAAGAAGTCTGCATAAATCAATATTCCAAGTAATCGAAGAACCACTAAGAAGCAAGAAGCAACAAATACAGTTTTAATTGCATTTAACTGCTTTACATCCAACTTCCAATTCCAGAATAAAAAGGCAAAAGGTATTACCAGTAGACTTAATCGCTTTTCTGTTTGAAATACTGCCGAGGAAGTATCATCAGAAAAGAATATAAGAGCTCCGTAAATCAATGAAATGGATGAAAACAACAGAATCCATTTTAATTTTCGTTTAAATAGTTCTTTGTTGAGTTGAATTACTCCAATAAAACTGATTACCACAAAAGCAATGATTGCTATAGACTGAATCTTCTTTGGCATCATTGGGAATGCTGCCAAAACTAGCAAGGAATAATATTGTATCTGATTAAGCTTGTTGAACGCTTCCGACTTCATGTTTCTGAGTTACTTCATCTACATACTCTTTAAACAAGTATCGAAAACGATGACGATCAAAATTGGTAGCATGCTCTCTAATTTGAGCTGGAGTAAATTCAATTCCTTCTTTTTCAAAACCTCTAACGGCATCCACTATTTCTTCAACGGTTTGCTCTTTAAAATACCTGCCCGTTTTATTATTGATAACAGTTTCTAAAGATCCTCCCTTACCATAAGTAATCACAGGAGTTCCACAGGCTTGTGCTTCAATAGATGTTATTCCGAAATCTTCATCCGCAGCAAACACAAAGGCTTTCGCGCCTTCCATGTATTTCTTCACTGTTTCATTTGGCTGATAGCCCAACATGGTAATATTATCACATCCTTTGGTGAGGTTTTGTATTTTTTTGAAATCAGGGCCATCACCTATCACAATTAACTTTTTATCCGGCATCTTAGAAAAAGCTTCTACCACTAAATCCATACGTTTGTAAGGAACCATTCTGGACATAGTCATGTAGTAGTCCTTCTTCTCTTCCTGTAAATTAAATTTATCAATATCAACCGGTGGGTATATTACATGCGAATCTCTTCCGTAGTTCTTTTTAATTCTTTTGCCAACGTAATACGAGTTAGCCACAAAGTAATCTACTCGTTGTGAACTAAGTTGATCCCAATTTCGCAATCGATTTAAAGTGTGCTTTACGAATAAAGATTTTATTCCCGTGTTTAATCCGGTTAGTTTTAAATATTGATGATACAAATCCCATGCATATCGCATTGGTGTATGGCAGTAACAAACATGTATTTGATTTGCGTTTGTTAAAACGCCCTTAGAAACTGCGTGTGAAGAAGAAAGGATTAAATCATATTCCGATAAATCAAACTTCTCTATTGCGTATGGAAAAATTGGCAAGTAGTACTGATGCTTATCCTTAGCTCTTGGTAGTTTTTGAATGAATGACACTTTGGGATCATGTCCTTGCAAAATGTCTACCTTTTCTTTTCCCTCTAAAAAATTTACAAGTGTAAAAACATCACATTCGGGATATAGACTTATGATTTCTCTGGCTACTTTTTCAGAACCCCCAACTTTAGAGAACCAATCATGTACAAATGCAACTTTCAAAATTTCTATTGCTTTTTTATAATCGGTATCGAAGATATTATAATTAATTCAATTAAAACCAGGCAGCTTAGAGAACTTATTAAATACCAGTGCTTACCTATACTCCCCTTCAACGTAATTTAATTCTGGATTTTTTAATAAGCGAAAAATCATTTTTATTCGGTGCGCTTTGCCCCTTAATAACATTTCAAAAAAAAGAATACCCAAAAACAGGTACAAAAATGGCTTATACATTTTCAAGTATTTGTTCGTAAACAAAACCCTACTTCTTATTGCATGAAAATCAGACAATGCAGATTTAGCATTTCTGTTTTCTTTCATTGCTCCAGTGCTGGCCCCTCCCTTATGATAAATCTTTGATGCGGTGCAAATGCCCACATCCCACTTCGTTTTCTTTGCGCGATAAGCCCAATCCAATTCTTCAAAATAAATAAAGTAGTCATCACTCATCATTCCTACTTCATCAACAAATGCTTTTCGCACAAAAAGCGAAACACCTAAGGGGTAATCAAATGAAAATTTACCCTCGTCAAATTGACCATTATCTGTTTCTCCTTTACCAACATGTTTGGTTACGCACAGCACTTTATTATATGCACCGGCTACACCTTGCAATACATTTCTTTTATTGATGTGATATATTTTAGACCCGATTAATCCAGTGTTTATTTTATCAGAAGCACAATTCAACAATGTTTTTAAACTGACTTCATCCACTTCCGTATCATTATTCAATATCCAGTAGTAATCCGGATTGTAATTTTTGCTCACAAATTGCATACCCGTATTGCATGCAAATGCATATCCATTATTTGCTTCAGTTATAATAAATTCCAATTTTCCAGATTGATCATTCAGCTGCTTTTTCCAATCAACCTCATTCTCACTATTATTGACAATTACAATTTTCTCGTAATTCGCATTCTGCTTTAAAACAGATTCTACGCAGGCCACCGTGTCGCTTACCTGGCCAAAATGGACTATTATTATATATACCTTCGGGTTTTCCAATGAATTAGGCTATTCTAGGGCGCAAATAACAAAATTAAGGGGCAATTGCCCAAAATCATTAATTTTGCCCACCTTTCAAATGCACATATTAACGTAGATGAGTATTACAGCCGACAAAAGCCATAAAACAGCTAAAATTAAAAGCAATTTCAATTTAGTTCTTGCTGTTGCCGTGAAGGATGTAAAAGTGCGGTACAAAAATTCTTTTCTCGGAATTTTTTGGAGCATGATTAATCCATTGATTTATTTGATTGTATTCTCTATCGTTTTTAGCAATGTATTCCCCGACATTAAAAATTACCCGCTGTTTGCATTAACAGGTTTAATATTTTGGGTGTTCTTCAGTACTACATCGAATCAAATGCTTACCTCTATCACTTCCAATAAGGGAATACTAAAATCAATGAACATATCTCCTTTAATCTTTCCAATATCTACACTCATTTCCGGATTGATTATCTTCTTGCTTTCATTGGTGCCGTTTATGATCATTATGGTATTGTTAGGATTTACTTTTTCATGGGTGAATCTATTAATATTTCCCATTATTGCATTGCTGTGTTTGTTTTTATTTGGTGTGTCTTTAACGCTTGCTACTCTTAATGTGTTTTTTAGGGATGTAGAAATGCTTTGGACCTCATTAATACCCGCCCTATTTTATTTTACACCCATTGTTTATTCATTTCAGCTAATACCACCACAATACATATATCTATTAAAATTAAATCCACTGTATCATTATTTTACGATGATAAAATCTGTATTGTATTACAATGAATTGCCAGAGCTAAACTCGGCAATAATAGCTACAGTACTAAGTTTGATAGTGGTAATCATAGGAATGAGAACGTATAAAAAATTTAGAGCAGGATTTATATCTTATTATTAAAATGCAAGAGAACAACGAAATAATTATTGATATAAAGAATTTAAACTTTAGCTTTTTAGTACAGAGCTACGGCATTAATTCTGTGAAGCAATGGCTCTTGAGTTTAGGCATGAAAAAACTATTTGAAAAGAAAAAAGTGCTTCATGATATTAATCTGCAAATTGAAAAAGGAGATTGTTTTGGCTTGATTGGCAAAAACGGATCTGGAAAGAGCACTTTACTAAGAGCTGTTGCCGGAATTATAGAACAAGATAGTGGCGAAATAACCGTAAGAGGGAAGGTTGCACCAATGCTTGCATTAGGCGTGGGATTAGAACCGGAACTAAGCGGCTTGGAAAACATAAAACTTCTTTGCACACTCATTGGGTATACAAAAGATGAGTATGAAGAATCATTAAAAAATATTATTGCCTTTTCGGAACTGAATGAACAGTCAATAAACATGCAGGTAAAAAGATACTCTACTGGCATGATGTCGAGACTTGCTTTTAGTATTGCCGTGGCTAATACACCCGAGGTTCTCATTGTTGATGAGGCGCTTTCCGTAGGGGACAGAGGATTTAGAGAAAAATGTGCTAAACGAATAGACGAAATAAGAAAACAAGGAAGCACCATTGTATATGTAACGCATAGTACAGATGAATTACGTAGAATTTGCAATAAAGCAGCTTGTTTGCAAGATGGCAAAGTGGTTAAGGTGGGCCAAATTGATGAAGTAATTTCTTTTTACGAAAACCTATTTCCGGTAAACAAAACGAAAGTACATGCCAACTAATGCTCCACTTATAATCACAGGTATGCATGGTTCGGGCACTGATGCAATTTCCAGATACTTGCAATCTGCAGGATTTCATTTTGATGTCAATTCTGAAAAAGCGCTTAACAGTTTTCAAACCAAAATAAATAGGTCTGCCTGCAAAGGTGGACACAAAGGAATACCGGACTGGGGATATACCGAGGATCTAAAATTCAATTATGCAAAGATTGAAAGTTTCCACTCAGTAGGAAAGAGTCTATTCACACATCAACCCAATAATTTAGCATGGCATAGTCCAAATTCTGCAATTACACTTGATTTTTATTCAACACTCCTACCAAATGCCAACTTTATATTAGTGTATCAAAATCCATGGGAAGTAAAGCAGGCGCTAATTCAATCGGGCAATTCCATCATTGAGCAAAACCCTCAGTATGTATATGACATATGGAATTGGTACAACTCACACATACTTGAATTTGCTAAATCCAATTCGGAAAAATCAATATTGATAAGCAGCAATGCATTTATTCAAGAGCCGTATAAAGTTGCAGAATTGTTGCACCAGAAATGGGGGTACAAATTAGATAGACAAAAAGCCCGCGATTATTCTTTTTATACACCTGAACCTATTTCAAGAGAGTATATACCAAAGTTGAGAAATGAATTTTTCTCAGAAAGTAAAAACAAAGAACTATTAGAGTCATTGCATAATATGAGTGCATTGAAATTTGATGCGAAGTCAACTACTGCATTAAGTAATTTAATTTCGGTTATTATACCTTGTTATAATCAAGGTCATTATTTAGATGAGGCACTTTATGCCTTAAGAACAAGTACAAATACTATTGATGATATTATCATTGTAAATGATGGATCTACAGATAGCACTACGATTGAAATACTGGATAGTATAAATGAAAGTAATATTCAGGTTATTAATCAAATCAATGGAGGCTTATCCAATGCTCGAAATTCAGGAATAAAAGCTAGCAAGGGTAAGTACATACTATTTCTAGATGCTGATAATAAGGCGGACACAAGATATATTTTAGAGGCGATTGAAATAATGGAGAGGGATGATAAAACTGCAGTGGTTTATGCCAACCCAAGGTTCTTTGGTGAGCATTCTCTCATGAGAACCGTAAAAGATTTTGAAATCACCGAACTTCTAAATCAAAACTATATTGATGCCTGCACCGTTGTTAGAAAAGAAGCCCTTGACCAAATAGGTGGATTTGATGAAAGCATGAAATTGGGTTATGAAGATTGGGAAACCTGGATTAACCTTCATAAACATGGTTGGAAATTTCATCATATTGATAAATTTCTATTTGATTATCGGGTAAAAGATCAATCAATGGTTACCAATAGCAACAAACCGGAGAACAGAGAAAAAATAGTTTCTTATGTATGCAGAAAGCATATTGAATTGTATAAATCAAACATAGAGCAACTAATACCGAAAATGGTAAAAAATTATGCCGAATTAGAAAGCCTGTGCATTGAAAGACAAGGCATAATTGATCAACTTACTACGAACCTGAGCAAATATCAAAATATACCTGCACTTAAAGCAATCAAAAATAATAGCACGATTAAAAAAATTGCTAATCTTTTTTCTAAATAGTTTTTATCTCCCTTCATGAAAAGACTCATTCAAAAAGCAATTTCTGAATTAACACTTTCAAAAACTCCGGTTGATATGAAAGATGTTACTCCAAGAAGAGTTGTTTCTTTTTTATTTAAAAAAAAGGCTTATGAAAGAGGGAGCAGAATGCTTCATAAAACAGCGCGCTATGTAGTTAGAAAAACGCTGGGTATTAATTTATTTGATAGCAGCGGATACAAAGAATGGAAACGATTCAACTCCCCCACTGCATCTGATTTAAAAGAATATAAAAAACTCATACCTAATTTCAAGTATCAGCCATTAATAAGCATTGTATTGCCGGTTTATAACAGTAACCTCAAATTTTTAGAACAATGTTGTGATTCTGTATTCAATCAGATATATGAGAACTGGGAACTTTGTATTTCTGACGATTATTCTACCATTCCGGGAGTAATTGAATACCTAAAGCAAATCAAAGCAAGCAATAGTAAAGTGAAGCTGAATTTCAGAAGTGAAAATGGACATATCTCTGCGAACACTAATGATGCCATAGAACTTGCAAGCGGTGAATTTGTTGCATTTTTAGACCATGATGACTTGCTTGCACCGGAAGCTTTATATGAAATTGTAAAAGAACTAAATGCTGATCAAACACACGATTTGATTTATTCGGATGAAGACTTTGTAGATGCAAGAGGAAATACGGGCAATCCGTATTTTAAACCTGACTGGAGCCCGGAAAGTTTTTTAGCCAGAAATTACATCACTCACCTCAGTGTGTTTAGAAAATCTATACTGAACGAACTAAGTGGAATGCGCACGGGTTTTGAAGGCAGTCAGGATTACGATTTACTTTTGCGCTTTACAGAAAGAACTCAGAATATTAAACACATACCCAAAGTGCTTTATCATTGGCGTATACACAATGATTCTAGCACAGACAGCGATGCGGCAAAGCCCTATGCTTATGAAGCAGGCGTAAAAGCATTAACAGAAGCACTTCAGCGAAGAGGAATTAATGGAACCGTTGCATTGCAAGAAGGAATGCCGGGCTATTATGAAGTACATCCTGAATTAAAAGAAAATTACAAGGTCAGTATTATAATCCCATCAAAAAACGAAGCTGAGGTACTAAAAAAATGCATTGATTCAATCATAGAAAAAAGCACTTACAAGAATTATGAAATAATCGTAATTGACAATGACAGCACAGAAGAATCATTTCATAAGCTAACAGATCAATACAAGTCAAACTTAAATGATAGGTTTCAGGCCATTCGACTTTCCATAGAGTTTAATTTTTCTACGCTAATGAATGTTGGTGTAAAGAGAAGCAGTGGTGATTTTGTGCTGCTATTGAATAATGACATGGAGGTTATTACACCTAACTGGATTCAAAACATGCTTGAGTTTGCCCAGCTAAAGGATATTGGTGCAGTGGGTGCAAAATTACTATATCCAAATGGCACCATACAGCACTCCGGAACAGTAATAGGGCTTGGCGGTATTGCCGGACATACCTTTATTGGAAAAGAAGCAAATGATGATGGATATTTTTATGCGATTAAGTCCATTAACAACTATAGTGCAGTTACCGCAGCTTGTTTAATGATAAAAAAAGAAAAATTTGAGCAGGTTAATGGTTTTGAAGAAAAATTACCGGTTGAATTTAATGATGTAGATTTCTGTTTGCGAGTACTAGAAGCTGGATACAGAAATGTTTATCTGCCTAATGTAGAATTGTATCACTATGAGTCTTTGTCAAGAGGGAATCCACATGCAAGTGAAGAGTCCCATAAAAAACACTTACATGCTGTGAAATATTTTAAAGAGCATTGGAAAAAATACATTGAACACGACCCGTCTTACAGTCCTAATTTAACCTTGATGTCGACTCACTTTGATATACGAGTCTAATTATTCGTTCTTAAATATTTAATAAGTTTTTCTGCTCCCATTTTAGTTCCGGCATCATTCCAATGAGTATCTGTAGGGTAGTATAATATTTCTTCAGCAGCCTCAAACTCTTCATACATGCTTATGTGCTTCACCCCTCTTGCATTAAGCGCAGTGCTTAACCTAGGAAGAAAATTATTGTACCCTTCATTGCTAATTTTCTCGTGATAAACAGAAGACTTATTAGGAATGAAATAAAACAGTACTTCTACATTATACTTTTGTTCTATTTCATTCTTCCAATCCAATATATTATCAGAATAAAAATTTATAAGTGCAGGCGAATAATTAAAATTATAACTCCCGGGTTTATTATTCACTGTCTTACCATAAAACAGACAAGCCGGTTCTTTTGTATACACGGGAGTGAAGCTGCTAATGCTTTTAAACGCATTAAAATTAAAAGTATTTAAAGAGGAATAAACGTTGTGTGACAGTTTACTTCTTTCCAATAAATATCGATAACGCTTATTATATTTTTCTGAAAAGAAGGTTGTATCCAATTGCGTAAACAAATCAAACTCAAACTTTTTAGATTCAACTATATCAGGCCCAAATTTTATGGTAATACCTCTTTCGGCTAATTCAAAAATCAACAGCTTTTTATTATCTCCATCAAAATTAGCACCCGCAAGCACATCCTTTACACTATAGTCCTTGTGAAAAAATACTTTTTTATTTAAACTGTCTGCAACATACTCCGGCACCGACTTATGCCTTCTAAAATTAAAGAATGAATCACCAAAAATTAATATCTCTGCGTCATCTATAGAGGCGTGTTTAGGTGACTGATTAAACGCAATGGATTTTGCTGGCAATTCCTCTTTAAACAAATCAATATAGTTCTGCCTGTACAAATCACCTGTATTGTCTAAGTCTACAACCAGCGATGCAGGAACATTTGTTAAACGCACCAATACAAATATCAGCAAGCAAGCAACACCTGCAGCATATATTCCATATTTAAGTCCTTTTTCCTTCATCACTAAAATTGAAAATATAAAAAGTCAACATTATCAAATTTTCCAAATAGTATAATGCTCATTATAATCATTCCTACAAATGTCCACCTACCCCATCTTGGCACCATGGAATAAAATAGTTTCTTAGAACCATATTTCTCCTGCAATAATTCAATTCCTAATAGAAACAAAATACTCACCACACCAATTGCCATATCTGCCGGCACTAAGAATAAATTTATGTTTGTGAATTGAGATGCAAAATCAATATGAAACATACTTGCAACCATATCTACAAAATGAGATACGGATTGTGCTCTAAACATGATGAATACTAAAAAGCAAAAATGGAATGTAATGACTACATCATATATAATTCTAAATTTATTACTGCGTTTAATTCCTGCTCTATCAAATAAATTATTTCTTAATTTTTGTGTGAGCGTTCCAAGTACAATAATGAGGGCACACAATCCACCCCACAAAACAAATGTCCATTCTGCACCATGCCATAAACCGGTAAGTAAAAACACCAATACTAATATTGCCTGTCTAAAAAATTTAGACCGAAACTTGAGCCCTAGTGGAACATATACGTAATCTCTAAACCAATTGTAAAGTGAAATATGCCAGCGATTGAATACTTCTTTAAATGTTCTTGAAAAATAGGGACGTTTAAAATTTACAATTAACTCATAACCCAATACCAATGCAGCTCCAATGGCAATGTCAGAATACCCGGAGAAGTCACAGTAGATCTGAAAGGCAAAAAAGTAGGTTGCAAGAATACTTTGCAAACCTGAATACATTCCCGGATTATTATACACCGTATTTACATATTCCGAAACCCTATCTGCTATTACCACTTTTTTAAACAGTCCCCACAAAATTAAGAGCAAGCCATTTTTCACTCTATTGTAATCGAATGTATGCACCTTTTTAAATTGAGGTAATAATCTTGTTGCTCGCTCAATTGGACCAGCTACCAACTGCGGGAAAAATGAAACATATAAAGCAAAACGTCCTAAATGTCTTTCAGGTTCTATTCTGCCTTTATATACATCAATGGTATAACTTAAAGTTTGAAATGTGTAGAATGATATCCCAACGGGTAATAAAAAATTATACGCTGGCACATCATAAAATATATTGAACTGATTAAATACAGAACCAATGGTATCATTAAAGAAATCTAAATACTTAAAAACAAATAATAAACCAAGGTTTACAAATAGACTCAAGTACAAAAGCAGCTTTCGCCTACTTTTTGTTTTCGATTGATGAATATAGATTCCTGCGAAGTAATCTACCAATGTTGATGTGGCTATCAATATAATGTAGGCAGACTTCCAGCACATATAAAAATAGTAGCTGACAGATAACAGCCATACCCACCTATACTTTGAAGGAGTAATGAAATAAATCCAAATTACAATTGGAAAAAAAATAAAAAACTCAAATGAATTAAAGAGCATGTTATTTTTCTATTTCTTTTTCTTGCAATTGAGTTAAAAATCGTTCGGCCATCAGTTCAATTACTATTTGAGGTTTCTCTTGTTCAATAATTTCCGGTGTAAACTCGTGTGTCCATACAAACAATGATTCTGAAAAACCCGTTGCCATAAATTTCTTTAGCAATGTAGCAAAAGAATCATGCATCACCACAACTTTTGGTGCGAGCGAATCATTGGACACAAACCGCTCTGGTGCTGCCAAGAATTTATCTTTTTCAGGAAGTTCTCCAACTGCAACACTTTCATAATTCACTTTAAAATCTGACGGAGGAACAGTTACCACATTATTCTTCATTTTATAATCGTACCTGCCCATTAATAAAGACAAATCCCCTTGATGTTCAATTACAGTAGTTTTTCTTTCCCAACTCATACAGTTCAGAATATTCAAATCGGAATATCTCTTTTTCAACTCATCCATCATAACTGTGTAAACGAATGCTGCACCATGTAAATTCCAATGGGTATCCTTATCATAAAAATAGGCTGTATCTGATTTCGTTTGAATTACGGTATCTAGAGTATTTATCACATTCACATTGTAATCGCTTTGCATGTGATTCATAAATTGATCCAATCTACTTATGGTATCAAGTTGATTAATATTATCGGGTAAATTTTCAGGGTATACGTGATGTTTACTTGGTAGCATAAACAGATAGTATTCTATATTTAGTTCAGCTAAAATGTCTTTTCTCCTTTGTATCTCTTCACAAACTGCATTCAAATTATTTTCTGTGAAAGGATTCACGTTCATATAATAATCTTCATTAAAATCGTCTCGTGCCAAATACAACCAACCATCTTTTCCCTTAATTACCTTATCAGGTCTACTACTTACATTGAATAAGTCATTTTTAATGATGCCATTCGCCAGCATGATATACTTTCTAAAGCCTAGATGATCATTAAAAAATGCGTTGAACTGCTTTGGGAATTTATCCAGTTTGTTGAATTGTAACGAAGGAAACTCAGCAACTTCTCTTTTTTCCATCCAAGCAGTGCTATCATTAACTGAACTAAATGAACGCAACAAGGGGATAAGGAGAACTGCAATAAAGAGCACCACGAAAGCATAAGTCAATATGTTCTTTACATTCATCATTAAAATCTAAAATAAATAAATGGGTTGTACGTATCACTTGAAATATAAATTACAGACCAAATGAATAACACAATGTATAACACAGTAATTAGGCCATTCAAACTCATTTGAAATATAGTACCGGGAATAACATTAAACAATTTCGCTCTCAATGTTTTTAATTTAAAAAATAAGGGCATGGACAGAACGATACCTGCAATTAGTGTTAATGCAATTTCATTATCCATGTAATAAGCAAAATTGAATTTCTCTTTTGACGGATTATCTAATCCAAACATTGCTTTTAAATAGCTCCAGGCATATGGAAAGTTATCTGCTCTGAAAAATACCCAACCAATTATCACCACTACTAATGCATATGCATTGCCAACAAAAAATCCAACTTTGTTTAATGCACGTTCCAAGCCAATTCTTTCAAGGATTAAAAAGAAACCATGATATAATCCCCAAACCACAAAGCTCCAGCTTGCTCCATGCCACAAACCGGTTAAAAAGAAAACGGTTATCAGATTAAAATAAGTTCTGCTTGCATTTATTCTGTTTCCTCCCAGTGGAATATATAAGTAGTCTCTAAACCATGATGACAATGATATGTGCCATCTGCGCCAAAATTCTTTTATTGATTTAGAAATGTATGGGTAGTTAAAATTTTCAGGAAATTTAAATCCAAACATGTTGCCTAATCCAATCGCCATATCAGAGTAACCGGAAAAATCAAAATAAATTTGCAATGAATAGGCAACAGCACCTAACCAGGCTACAGCAATAGTATGTTCTCCAATTGGCAAATCAAAAATATGATCTGCCACCCGTGCAACCGTGTTAGCAATTAAAACTTTTTTTGCTAAACCAATTATAAATCTTTTTGCCCCGGCTGCAAATAATTCAACTTTTATATTTCTATCAATAATTTGCCCCGCTACATCATGATATCGAACAATAGGCCCCGCAATTAATTGCGGAAATAGAGAGATATATAATGCCACATTGGTAAGGCTTCTGGATACTTTATTGGTATTTCTATACACATCAATTATATATGACATGCTTTGAAATGTAAAGAATGAAATCCCTATGGGTAAGTGAATAGATTTAAGATGAATTGGTGAAAAACTCAATTGCACCAAAATTGTATTTAAATTATCTACTATAAAATTGGCATACTTGAATGAAATTAATATTAGAAGATTAATTGCAACTCCCATTAATAAAACCTGCTTTTTTCTTTTACCGTCTTTTTGCTTATCAATTTGTATTCCGAAAAAATAATTTAACCCAATGGAAAGCAACATCAGTAATACCAAATAGGTTTCTCCCCAGAAATAAAACAGTAAACTAAATACAAGTAAACACAGATTTTTTCTTGCTGTTCCTTTCAGCAAAAAGTACACTAAAAGTACAAGCGGTAAGAATAGAAAAATAAATATGGGTGAACTAAATACCATTGCAATTTTTGGACATTCGCCAAAACACAAAAATTAATATTCTGTCTTTGACAGCATGCAAAATTAGCAGAAAATAACGCATTTAAGAATTCAATATAACTTGTATCCTATTGATATTTAGCAATTTATGTCATTCAGCTTTATATACGGGAACCCCAGAGCTTTCGAAAGCGTATAATATATAAGGTAGTGACTTGCACTCGTCTACCACTTTTCCAATAAAAAAACTAAACCATGCGTTATATTATATATAGCACTTCTTCATCTGGCCAAAGTAACCTCAATCCCTAAAGCTCCAGATAAAGCAAATACTTATGATATACTTAGTGAAACATAGAATACTTCTGTCTATTTGTTTGTTGCTTGCAACTCATTTTGCAATTGCGCAAAACAATGGATTGGTACGATATGACGCTATAAATGGTACTACTGATTATATTAAAGATGTTCAGGTTGATACTTCTAAACTATCAAACTCAACAATATTTAATACGGGTGAACTTTCTAATGTGGCAGATCTTAATACAAGAAAAAGCTTAAGTCACATGCCAGGCTCAGGATTTACAGATGTGTATTCTGCATCATCATGGTTTAATACTTCTACGTACCCCGCCAGAACAGCTGTAAAACTATTTTATTACAGAAATGGCAGTTTGCATGAGTTGTGCTCCGGTACATTGATTAGCGATAATATGGTGGTAACCTCTGCTCATTGCATCTACTACTATTTTGATGAAACTGACCTTGAAAGAAATTGGCTGGATAGCATACTTGTAATACCTTCTTATGATAACTCTACCATTAAACCAGAAATAGGAAGAACCATCAGTACAAAATTTTATGTTTTTGAAAATTGGTATGATGAAATTGACTTAAATTATGACATGGCATTCTTAGAGTTGCAAAAACCTATAGGAAATAAAACAGGTTGGGTAGGGATTGGATATACAGAGCAAAGTGATTTTTACACCAACAGCATCTTTCATAACTTTAGTTATCCAAGTGCCGTGCATCCTTTTGACTCTACAAGAATATACGATGGCAATATGCTATTCTATAGTTATGGTGCATTAGACACGGTAGCCAAATATGAAATCGGTCATAAAGTGAATGCCATACCTGGTCAAAGTGGCAGCTCTGTAATTCACAGTGACAATAGTGTTTACCATGTTTATGGTGTTTTATCAAACCACCTGTACGGCTATGGCACACTGTTTAATAGAATTACACCAAACAAATTCTATGCAATTAAAAATTTGCTTGAAAATGAAACGGCTATTATTGATGGAAGCAATATTGAATCCATTAAAAACACAGCTGCAACAAATAAAACAAGCATTAATGAGAATTACAATTTAACAAGCCCGAAAAGCAATGCTGAAATTGCTAAAGACTTCTTAAATAAACCCACAAAGAAATCAAACAAAAAAAGACTTGGTTTAAAAGGGAAATCGAAAAAGAAACTTACTGAGTAGCTAAAATTTATTTATTCTAATAAATTCGACCGATTTTTTAATGTCTTTGTACAGCATTCGGTCATTCTCAATTACAGGCACTTCCTTTCTATATTTTTTTAGAATAGCTTCTATTTTAGGAGATGTTTTTCCTTTTCTAAAACTCAATGCCTGACTTGCAGTAAGCAATTCAATTCCTAAAATTTGATAGAGGTTATCTACAATTTCCATGCATTTAACTCCTGCATGCGCACCCATACTTACATGGTCCTCTTGTCCGTTAGAAGAAACAATGCTGTCTGCTGAAGCAGAACCACACAAGAGTTTATTTCTGCTTACCAAAGCAGCTGCAGTATATTGCGGTATCATCAATCCACTGTTTATCCCAGACTTTGAAACTAAGAACGGTGGCAAGTTTCTTTGTCCACTTACCAATTGATAGGTTCTTCTCTCAGAGATGTTTCCTACTTCTGCAAGTGCAATACATAAATAATCAATTGCCATTGCCATAGGTTGTGCATGAAAATTTCCTCCGGAAATTATTTTATCCTCATCAGCAAATACAGTAGGATTATCTGTAACAGAATTTATTTCAGTGGCAACAATATTTTCTACGTGACTAAAAGCAGCCATACTTGCACCCAATACTTGTGGAATGCATCTAAATGAATAGGGATCTTGTAAATGCTCTTTCTTCCCATTTACTAGTTCGCTGTCGCTTAACCAATCTCTGATATTCTTGGCCGACATTCCCTGTCCTTTATGCGGTCTAATCTTATGTATATCTTCATCAAAAGGACTTATATCACAATCAAAAGCATCTAAAGAAAGCGCAGCAGTATAATGTGCGGCTGATATCAATTGCTTTATTTGTAATAATATTTGCACAGCCATTGCAGCAATGAATTGCGTTCCATTAATAAGAGCCAAGCCTTCCTTTGCCTTTAAGTTAATTGGTCTTAGTCCACAATCCTTCATGGCATCCACACTACTCACAATTTCTCCCTTATAACTAACCTCACCTTTACCAATCAATGCAATAGCTACATGTGCCAAGGGTGCTAAGTCTCCACTTGCACCCAATGAGCCCCATTTATATACCACGGGGTAAATTTTATTATTGTAAAATGAAAGAAGTTGCTGAACCGTTTCTACTTGAACACTCGAATAACCTTTACACAAAGAATGTGCTTTTAACAGTAGCATCAATCGCACTATTTCATCCGGCATTTTATCACCCACTCCACATGCATGAGACATTACCAAATTCTCTTGCAGCTGATGTAAATTTTCATTGTTTATCCTCTTATTGTATAATGAACCAAAGCCGGTATTTATACCATAAAATGCATCAGACGAATTAGCAAGCTTATTATCTAAGTAATCTCGAGATTTTTTTATCAAGCCTAATGCTTCATCACTTATCTCTAGTGTAGCATTTGATGATAATAACTCTTGTATATCATCAAGTGTAAAATCTTTGGAGGTAATTTGTGTGCTACCCATTCGAAAATCGTTTTACCAAATCATCAAAAGCAATTGTCTCTTCAGTCCCCTCATTCATATCTTTTAATTTTGCCTTACTTGATTTTAATTCTTCATCACCTACACTAATTACGTAAGGTATGTTATTCGTATTGGCATAAGAAAACTGTTTTTTCATCTTTGCCTCATCAGGATACAACTCACAAGAAACATCATTCTTTCTTAACTCAGACATGCACTTGTTTATTTGCGCTAATGTTGCCTCTCCAAAATTTACAAACATAACTTTGGAAGAGTATAATTTTACATCCTTAAACGAATCCATGCTGCTCAACACATCATATATTCTATCTGCACCAAAGGAAACACCCACACCGGAGACATCTTTCAATCCAAAGACACCGGTTAAATCATCGTAACGTCCGCCACCACAAATACTTCCCATCTCTACATCTTTTGCCTTTACTTCTATAATGGTACCGGTATAATAATCTAATCCTCGTGCTAGTTTTATATCAAACAACAAATCATTATTCTTACTCAACTTATTGTCACCTTTAAATTGACCAAATATTTTATTTAACTCTTCTTTCCCTTGATTTCCCTTTTCTGCACTAATCGAATCAATCCCTCCATTTTCTATTGCCCCTATTTTGTCAAACAATAAACCGATAGTATTCGAATCAATTCTATCGCTCAACTCTTCTTTTACTTTTTCAAGCCCGATTTTGTCTAGCTTATCAAGTGCTATTAAAACAGCATTTGTATTATCTTTCAAATTCAATTCTGCTAAAATTCCGTCTAATACTTTCCGATGATTTACATGAATGCTCACAGGTATTTTCAATTCAGCAAAAACTTCATCAATAATTTGAATTAAATCTACTTCGTTTAATACGGAATTACTTCCAATCACATCCACATCGCATTGATAAAATTCTCTGTAACGCCCTTTCTGCGGCCTGTCTGCTCGCCACACTGGCTGTATTTGATATCGTTTAAACGGAAACGTAATTTCATTTCTATTCATTACCACAAATCGCGCAAATGGTATAGTTAAATCGTAGCGCAGTGCTTTTTCAGAAATTTTAGGAGTTAATTTTTTTGAATCAATAGAACTTAATTCAGAACCCTCTATTTTATTAAGATAATCACCTGAGTTTAATATTTTAAAAATTAACCGATCACCTTCTTCACCATACTTACCTGTTAGTGTTTTTAAGTTTTCTACCGCAGGTGTTTCGATCGCTTTATAGCCATGGTTCTTAAATACATTTTCTATAACATTAAAAATGTATTTGCGCTTGGCAAAAACTTCCGGTGTAAAGTCTCTGGTACCTTTTGGTAATGATGGTTTCATAAACCGCTACTTAATACATTAGTTACGCACCAAATTTTTAAATCGAACTCGCTTAGGTTGTACATTTCCTAATCGTTTTATCTTATTCTCTTCATACTCACTAAATGAACCTTCGTAAAAATGCACATATGAGTCTCCTTCAAACGCAATCATGTGCGTACAAACCCTGTCTAAGAACCATCTATCGTGAGAAATAATTACTGCGCAACCCGCAAAACTTTCCAAAGCTTCCTCTAAAGATCTTAATGTATTAATATCTATGTCATTGGTAGGCTCATCCAGCAGAATAACATTGGCGTTTTCTAATAAGGCTAATGCTAAGTGAACTCTGTTTCTTTCACCACCTGATAAAACACCTAATTTTTTGTTTTGATCTGCCCCGCTAAAATTAAATTTAGAACAATAAGCTCTAGCATTTATTTCTTGAGTCCCCATAGTTATGGTGTCATTCCCTCCGGAAATGATTTCATACACTGTTTTTTCAGGCAGTAATTTTTCATGGCTTTGGTCAACATAAGCTACTTGCACTGTTTCACCCACAGTGAAGCTTCCGTTATCGGGTTTTTCCATACCCATTATCATTTTAAACAATGTTGTTTTACCTGCACCATTCGGACCAATGATACCAACAATACCAGCTTGTGGTAATTTAAATGAGAAATCCTCAATCAACAATTTATCATCAAAAGCCTTAGTCAGGTTTTCAGCCTCAATAACTATATCTCCTAATCTTGGTCCAGGTGGGATGTACAATTCTAACTTTGCTTCTTTCTGTTTCGCATCTTCATTCAACATTTTTTCATAAGAAGATAAACGTGCTTTAGATTTTTGGTGCTTGGCTTTTGGTGTCATCTTAGCCCACTCCAATTCTCTTTCTAATGTTTTTTGTCTCTTACTCTCTTGCTTCTTCTCTTGTGCTAATCGATTCGATTTTTGATCTAACCATGATGAGTAATTTCCTTGCCATGGAATCCCTTCCCCTCTATCCAATTCTAAAATCCATCCTGCCACATTATCTAAAAAGTACCTATCGTGAGTTACAGCTATTATGGTTCCTTTATACTGTTGTAAAAATTGCTCTAACCACATAATAGACTCTGCATCCAAGTGGTTGGTAGGCTCATCTAATAAAAGTATTTCAGGTTCTTGAATTAATAATCTGCAAAGCGCAACCCTTCTTCTTTCACCACCGGATAAATTTTTCACCGATGTATCTCCCGGAGGACAACGCAAGGCATCCATTGCAATTTCTAATTTCGTATCTAACTCCCACGCACCTTTTTGTTCAATCTCTTCAGTCAGCTTCCCTTGTTTTTCAATTAACTTATTCATGGCATCATCATCCATGGGTTCGGCAAACTTGTTGTTTACCTCTTCGTATTCTTTTAGAAGGTTCACAATTTCACTTGCACCTTCTTGTACAATTTCTTTTACCGTTTTTGAATTATCCAACTCAGGTTCTTGCGGTAAATAGCCGGTTTCATAACCGGGCGAAAAAGCAATATCACCGTTAAAGTTTTTATCTAATCCCGCTATAATTTTTAATAAAGATGATTTACCCGATCCGTTTAATCCGATAACACCAATTTTCGCACCATAGAAAAAAGACAACGAAATATCTTTTAATACTTGTTTGCTTGGAGGGTACACCTTATTAACCCCCGACATTGAAAAAATAACCTGCTTATCTTCAGACATCTAATACTATTTTAATGTAACTTTAATCAATTATAATTGTTACAAACATAATGAAAATAGCACATTACATGCACATCCCTGGTAAGCTCAAAATATGCTTGGTTTTCGCATTAGGCCTGGCATTCTCCTTCCTGCATTCTCAACCATTATTGGCTCAGAATTTTTATAAAATGAACTATAGCTTAGCCAAAAAAATTACCCAAAATGAACGAAGTAGCACTCCAGTTTCATTGTTTGTAAAAGGAAATGTTGAGGAAATTATTTCTAAGTCTGAAAGCCTAAATGGAACAGTAAAATACTCAGCCGGTGACATCGTTGCCATAACAATTCCATTAAATAAAGTATCATCCCTTGCTAACAATAAAGATGTACTAAGAATGGAAGATTCTGAAATGAAACTAGAGCTGATGAACGATCGCATGTTAGCGAACAATAATGTGACACCTGTTCATCTTGGAATTACACCACTTACTTCAGCATACAAAGGAAAAGATATTGTGATGGGTGTAATTGATACGGGAATAGATTATACGCATCCGGATTTTAAAGACTTCAATGGCAAGTCAAGAATTAAATATATATGGGATCATAATTTACCACCCGGTACCAACTCACCATTCCCTTATAATTATGGTGAAGAGTTTACAGACTCTATGATTGACAACAATCTTGCTAGCGATCATTATGACAGAATAAACGGACATGGCACCCATGTAGCAGGCATTGCAGCCGGCAATGGAATTGCGGTAAATAATTACACGGGTGTTGCACCTGAGGCTGATTTAGTAATTGTTTCACTTGATTTTAATTTAGGAGGAAGCCCTTGGCTTACTTCTGTTGCAGATGCCGTAAGTTATATTTTTGAAAAAGCAGATGCTTTGGGAAAACCTTGCGTGATTAACATAAGTGCAGGAACCTATTTCGGTTCGCATGATGGAAAAGATTTACAAGCACAGGTTATTGACAATTTAATTACACAGCAAAACGGAAGGTCTGTAGTTTGCGCTGCCGGAAATGCAGGAAACATTCCAATACATACTAGAAACAATGTTAACTCAGACACAACTTTTACCTGGTTTGATTTTACATCAGGAAGTATTGTGATTGATATGTGGGCAGATACAACTGACTTAAATCAAGTTGAATTTGCCATTGGTGCCGACAACACCTCACCGGCATTTAGTTATAGAGGAAGAACTGATTTTAGAAATGTGCAAAATCAATTGGGCTTTGTTGATGCTGACACTATTTTTAATGGAAGCAATAGAATTGCTGTTGTGCAATATTTTGGGCAATTGGTAGATGATAGATATGTAATGTCTTGCAACATAATACCGGACTCAACAACCTATTTATTTAGGTTAATGGCAACCGGTTCAGGCATGTTTGATGTGTGGAGTTTTGAAATGGTTTCTTCAAACCTACCTTCTCCCACAGACTTTCCGGATATACTCAATTATGTTACTCCAGACTTAGAACAAAACATGGTAAGTAGTTTTGCTTGTAGTGATGAAGTAATAACTGTTGCACAGTACATAAATAGAAATTGGTATACCGATGTAAATGGGAATATTCAAACTTTCCCAACAGTGGAAGGAGCCATTGCAGATGCCAGTAGCAAAGGACCCACTCGTGACGGAAGAATAAAACCGGACATAGCTGCTACAGGAGATGCAACGTTGTCTTGCGCAGACTTGTCTTCCATTCCTTGGTTTTTAGCTAATCAACCGTTTAAACTGGCAGCTGGTGGTAAACACATAAGAGATGGAGGAACATCTTCTTCTTCACCTGTGGTTGCAGGAATCATTGCCCTCTTAATGGAACAAAATCCTAGTGCCGATAACCAAGACATTAAAAACGCATTGCTATCATGTGTTAAAACAGATGCATTTACCGGCACAAGTTTACCAAACAACACTTGGGGCCATGGAAAAGTAGATGCATTTCAAGTATTAAGTAATTGCACACCCGTTGGCATTGAAGAACATTCAAATTCAAATCAATTAATCGTTGTTCCCAATCCTGTAAGCACGAACCAAGAGATTTCATTTGTTCTTTCTAAAGAATTAATTGGGAAAAAATTACTTATTGATATCAGAAGCTTATCCGGGCAAAAACTGCATGAACAAGCAGTTAGCCATGATTTAAACAAGATTCAATTAAGCAACATTAGTGCAGGTGTTTATTTTATACGTTTATTTGCTGATGATACATTAGTCAGCTCTTCAAAATTGGTTGTAATAGATTAAATCGCATTGTCAGGCAGCACCATTCATAATTATCTTTCGCTTGTAAAATTTAGCCATACCATATTTGCACTACCTTTTGCCATTATCGGTTTTTTACTTGGTGCGAAGAGTATAAATTTTGACATTCCACTTAAGTTGCCATTTCTAGTTTTAGGGTGCATGGTGTTTGCGCGCACTGCTGCGATGTCATTCAATAGATACATTGATAGAGACATTGATGCTTTAAATGAGCGAACTAAAAACAGAGAGGTACCAGCCGGGGTAGTAAAACCAAAACAAGCGCTCGGCCTAACTATTATCAGTTCTATTTTATTTATCGTTTGCACGTATTTCATTAATCCACTTTGTTTCTATCTTTCACCTGTTGCACTAGCCGTTGTATTAGGTTACAGTTATGCAAAACGGTTTACTAGTTTATGTCATTTTATTTTAGGTATTGGATTAGCACTTGCACCCATTGGTGCCTACCTGGCAGTAACAGAAAGCTTCCACATCATACCATTATTATTTTCTGTGGCAGTGCTGTTTTGGGTAAGTGGATTTGATATTATTTATGCATTACAAGATGATGAGTTTGACAAAGAACAAAACCTTAAATCTATTCCCACATTTTTGGGAAGAAAAAATGCACTGAACCTGTCTGTGCTTTTACACTTTGTTTGTTCAATGAGTTTGCTTGCCGCAGGTGTGGCTATGGAAGCCAGTTGGATTTATTTTGTTGGCTGGATTCTGTTTAGCATTATTCTATTCTATCAGCATAAAATCATTAATCCAAAAGATTTGAGCAGAGTGAATTTGGCATTTTTTACCACCAATGGTGTTGCTAGCGTAGTGTTTGCGCTGCTTTTTATTGCTGAGGTATTCCTTTAATATCTCCATTCAAATACTACGCTCAATTTTCGTAAATTTGTTTTTCACCTTAAGATGACTAACTGTTTATGGCCGTTTCAAATAAAGATGTAAACACTTCAAAATCAAATATCTCCTTTGATAAATTCAAAGATATTGTATTGAATGATTATAGAATTGTTAATGAGAGCAGAGAAACCAGTTTACTTGGACGAAAAGAAGTATTAACCGGTAAAGCAAAATTTGGAATTTTTGGAGATGGTAAAGAGGTAGCACAATTAGCTTTGGCCAAGGTTTTTAAACCCGGAGATTTTAGAGCAGGTTATTACAGAGACCAAACGTTTATGATGGCAAGTGGTCTTCTTACCATTAAACAATTCTTTGCTCAACTATATGCGCATCCAGACCCTGAAGCAGAACCTGCATCGGCTGGGAGAATGATGAATGCTCACTTTGCAACTAAATTAATTAATGATCAAGGGGAATGGAACAAGCAAGTAGAATTAAAAAATTCTTCAGCAGATATTTCTCCAACGGCAGGGCACATGCCAAGGTTGTTGGGCTTAGCCTATGCTTCTAAACTATATAGAAACAACAGCCAATTGCATAATCGACCATATGACAAATTTTCTAACAAAGGAAATGAAGTTGCATTTGGCACCATTGGTGATGCCAGTACTTCTGAAGGTTTGTTTTGGGAAACTATCAATGCGGCAGGGGTACTTCAAGTACCACTTGCCCTTTCAGTTTGGGATGATGGTTACGGCATATCTGTTCCGGCAAAATATCAAACTACTAAGCAAAACATATCTGAAGTATTAAAGGGATTTGAAAAAACAAATGACAGTGATGGATATTTAATTTATCGTGCTAATGGTTGGGACTACGCACAAATGTGTGAAATGTATGAAGAAGGCATAAAGCAGTGCAGAGAAAACCATACTCCTGTATTATTTCATATCAGAGAATTAACTCAACCGCAAGGCCACTCTACTTCTGGTTCTCATGAGCGTTACAAATCAAAAGACCGCTTAGCTTGGGAAACTGAATATGATTGCATCGCAAAGTTCAAAGAGTGGATCATAAAATCTGCAATAGCTGAAGAAAGTGAATTAAAAGAAATAGAAAGTACTGCTAAGCAAACAGTAAAACAAGCAAAAACAGAGGCCTGGAAAGAATACACAACAATGATTCAGACCGAGTTGGAAGTTGCTATTAACATGATGCAAGCTGCAGGTAACACCAGTGCGGAAAAAGTGTTTGTAGAAAAAATTATTTCTGATTTTAGTGCAGTACGTGAACCTTTATTAAGAGACATTGCCGAAACAGTTAATAAAGTACTTCGAATTACCCGAAACGATAATGGCAAAGACATTCAAAATTTACGCACTTGGTATAAGAATTGGCAAGAAGTAAATTATGATCGATTTGATTCACATCACATGAGTGAATCTGAAATGGCGGCCACCAAACTTAAACCTGAACCAGTTGCATATGCTGATGATAGTAAGATGGTAGATGGCAGAGAGATATTGCAAGCAAACTTTGAGTATCATCTAAAAAATAATCCCGGATTTTTAGCATTCGGAGAAGATGTTGGGCATATAGGTGGTGTAAACCAAACCTATGCAGGTTTGCAAGAAAAATTCGGCAAACTGCGTGTTTCGGATACAGGCATAAGAGAAGCTACCATTATAGGACAAGGAATAGGTTTAGCAATGCGTGGCTTAAGACCCATTGCTGAAATACAGTACTTAGATTATTTACTGTACGGATTACAACCTTTGTCAGATGACTTAGCTACACTTCAGTATAGAACAAAAGGTGCACAAAAAGCCCCACTCATTGTAAGTACCAGAGGACATAGATTAGAAGGTATATGGCATTCAGGCTCACCAATAGCAATGATACTTGGTGCATTAAGAGGAATGCATGTATTAGTGCCAAGAAATATGACTCAGGCTGCAGGCTTTTATAATACCATATTAAAGTCAGATGAACCTGCGTTGGTAATAGAACCATTGAATGGATATAGGATAAAAGAAAAAATGCCAAAAAACATTGGTCAATATTCTGTTCAACTAGGTACACCTGAAATTATTCAGGAAGGGACTGACATTACTATGGTCACTTATGGTGCTTGCGTGAAAGTAGCTCAAGAATCAATGAAGCAACTTACAGAAATGGGAATTTCTATTGAGTTAATTGATGTGCAATCACTATTACCTTTTGATTTAGACCATAGTATAGTTGAATCAATAAAGAAAACCGGTCGTGTAATATTTTTAGATGAAGATGTGCCGGGTGGCGGAACAGCATATATGATGCAAAAAGTATTGGAAGAGCAAAAAGGATATTATTACCTTGATGAAATGCCTGTTAGCATTACATCAAAAGAACATAGACCGGCATACGGTTCTGATGGTGATTACTTTTCTAAACCAAATGCTGATGACATTTCTATTGCAGCATACAACTTAATGAATCAGAGTGACCCTTCTCAATTTCCTAATTTTAATTCTTAATAAATGAGTTCGCGCATCACCGAAAAGTCATCCAACTACGATGACCTTGAAAAAATGGAAGTTGGCGAACTGATTGAAAACATCAACAAAGAAGATAAAACGGTTGCAGTTTCTGTAGAAAAAGAATTGCCCGCTATAACCAAATTAGCTCAGGCCGTTTTTGAAAAACTAAATTCGGGTGGCAGATTGTTTTACATAGGTGCAGGTACAAGCGGAAGATTAGGAATTGTAGATGCTTCAGAATGCCCTCCTACTTATGGCGTAGAACATGATTTAGTCATTGGATTAATAGCCGGTGGCGATAGTGCAATAAGAAAAGCTGTAGAGTTTGCAGAAGATGATCCTTTAGGGGGCTGGCATGATTTGCAAAAAGAAAATATTTCTGAAAAAGATATCGTAATCGGATTGGCTGCCAGTGGCACTACCCCATATGTTGTTGGCGCCTTGGAATTATGTCAAAAAAACAACATTACCACCGGTTGTATCACTTGCAATCCTAATGCTCCCATTTCTAAAGTTTCTGATTTTCCTGTTGAAGTGGTGGTTGGGCCTGAATTTGTGACCGGAAGCACAAGAATGAAATCCGGCACTGCTCAAAAACTGGTTTTAAACATGGTATCATCTGCAGCCATGATAAAATTAGGCAGAGTGAAAGGAAACAAAATGGTTGACATGCAATTATCAAACAACAAATTAGTTGATAGAGGTGTTAAAATGTTGATGAATGAATTGAACATTAGTGAAGAAAAGGCCAAAGAATATTTATTAAATTACGGTAGCGTGCGGAGCGCAATTAGTGAATTGAAGAAAAAGTAAGATGCAAGACATTGAACCGTTTTATAATTGGCGTGACTTATATATAGCTGCAGAAGATGACCGATCTCCATTTTTCGGAAGAGAATACAGTGAATTTGAATACAGCAATACCATCTACAATTTTTACATCCATCCACAATGGGATTACATTGGTTCAAGCACCTTGTATATTAAAGTAGTTTATTGCGATTATGATTCTGGCTTTGCTATAATAGAATTAATTGGCGAATGGAATGATTGCATCAACAATGATATAATGACTTTAAAAAGAGACATTATTGATGAAATGATTCCGCAGGGTATTAATAAATTCATTCTAATAGGAGAAAATGTTTTAAATTTCCATAGTAGTGATGATTGTTATTATCAGGAGTGGTATGAAGATGTACAAGATGAAGGATGGATATGTGCTGTTAATTTTAGAAAGCACGTAGAAGAAGAATTTTGCAAAAGCAATATAGATTACAACATAATTTTTGGAGGAAAGCTGGACGAATTAAACTGGCGCAAGTTTAGGCCAAACGACTTGTTCAGTCTAGTTGAAAATGAAATTAAACACCGCCTTGGTGTTGCTTTTTAGATAGTAGCTCTACCACCTTCTTATCAATCGGAAAAGTTAAATGAGATTCATTTAGTTTGCTCAAATCAATCCATTTAAAATTTAACTCTTTGCTGTCTGTAGCGTTTGCATTGGCAATTTTTTCATAGGCTATTATATCATTTGCCTCGATTACATAATAAATACTTATTACTTGTCGGCTTTCATCAAAAGCAGAAGGTTGGTAAAAATCGGTAGTATAAAAGTGCTCTTTAATCATTATTTCTAAATCCATTTCTTCTAAAAACTCGCGCTTTAGGCAATCTAATGCGCCTTCTCCTTTTTCTAATCCGCCACCCGGGAATTTAGTAAAGGAAATACCATTATATGTTTCATCAGAAAGTAAGAGTTGCTTATTCGCATTTATATATATGCCATAAACACGAATAATGAAATCATTTTTACTCATAACCGTGAATATAAATGATTAAAGAATAGAAAGGCGCTTACAGAAAAATTATAGTGAAAACCCTTCGAATGATCTCATTACGAAGAAATACACCATAAAGTAAACTACACTTATTACTATAATTGTTAGAGCAGTTTTAATAAATGTGCTCCAGGGGGATTTGAGCATAACTTAGATTTAATAGATAATACAAAGATAAATGCTGTGTAGCATATGAATCAAGTCATTAGCCAATTTATAAGGGCTAATCACCAAATGTTACTATAAATACTACTTTTTTACAAAGGGAATATTGTGCCAAATCTTCCATTTTGTTCCATTTTTCGAGGTTAATAAAGGCTCTTTCTAACCTATTTCATTGATTTTCTGAATTATACATAGCACATAATCCAACAGAAAGGATGTAAGAATCTGCATCACTTTAAAAGATTTAGAGATGTAACTGAGGTTATAATTGTGGTGAACAGGTGCTCAGTCACCACAAATTTTATTTAAACCATGAAACAATTCTCGCTATTATTAAGCTTATTATTTGTTGTATTTACAGCATGTCAAAAAACAGAAACAGAGTGGACACCCACTAATTCTGGAAGTAAAGCAGCAATCACAACTCCAGGTTCTAAAGGAAACATAGGACCCGTACCAAACAGATTTACACAAAAAGTATTAATTGAAAGTTTTACATCTGCAAATGAAGGATTAAGTCCTGTTGCACATGAAAAGCTAAATCAGTTTGTTCTTCCAACCAACAGCAATGTTATTGGTGTAAACATTCATACAAATGATGCAATGGTATCTAGTATGTACAGTTCAATAACTGATTTATATACATTACCACATGAAGTACCAGGTGGAATGGTCAACAGAAGTATTGAGCCTGTATCTGGCACATATTCTTATTCTCCTACTGATTGGGATACTCCGGTTGCTTCTGAATCTCAAAACTTTGCAGGCTGTGGTCTTGCTATAAGAGCAGGAAGCTTAGGCAATACAGCAAACATTGATGTTCAAGTTGGATTTACAAGTTTAATTTCAACAAACTTAACAGTTAATGTATATTTAATTGAGCATGACATGTCAGGCACAGGTATTGGTTTTGACCAAGCAAATGCATTTGACTTAGACAATCGTACATCATTCTTTAGTTTAGGTGACCCAATAGTTGGGTATAAACATAACCATGTATTAAGAGATGTTTTAACAGCTCCGTGGGGTGATGCAATAACAAGTCACGTGCAGACTCCAGGTGGTTCTGAAGCATTTAATTTTACGGCTAACATTACAGGTTATGACCCTGCTAAGACACATGTAGTTGCATTTATTACTGAACATACTGCAGGTTCGTCTATTGGTAAAGTATTAAACGTACAAACTGCACCGTTAAACTCACTTAAAAACTGGGACTAAAAACCTCATGACTTCATAGGGTCCTGAGTGCAATTATCAGGAATTGGTTTAAATACCGGAAAGCCGAATATTCAATATTCGGCTTTCTTTTTTTATATACCCTATTGAAAATCAATCAATTTGCCTAATAGCTTTATTTTCAATAAATTCATATCGCTTTTAAAGGAAATAAATTAACTAAACTTAATCTAACAAATAACAAAAATGAAAAAACTCTTATTATTCACTGCAGCTGTAATGATCGCATTTACATCCTGCAAAAAAGATGATGATAATGGTGGTGGTGGCGGTGACGATATAGGTCCTGTTCCAGCAGCATTTACTCAAAAAGTATTAATTGAAGAATTTACCGGTTGTTGGTGTGGGTACTGCCCAGATGGAGCAACTATTGTAGATGAAACCATGACACAGTTTCCAGGCCAAGTTTATGGCGCTGCCATTCACCAAGGAGACCCAATGGAAATTTCTCTCTATGATAAATTGGACCAAAAATTTAATGTGACTGGTTTTCCTACCGGCATGGTAAACAGAACAGCACAAGGTGGTTCTGTTCCAATGAGCAGAGGCGCCTGGAAAAATGCTGCACAAGGAATATTAAACGGAAATGCTCTAGCAGGTGTTGCCATTAAGTCTTCAGTAGAAGCAGGAGTAATATCAGTTGAAGTTCATACCGGTTTTGCTGCACCTGTTGCTGGTAACTTTAGAGTTACAGCTTATGTTATTGAAGATGGTGTTACCGGTGGTGGATCTTACAACCAGTCTAACTACATGAATAATGATGCAAGCTCACCTTGGTATCAAATGGGAAATCCTATAGTTGGGTTTGAGCATAATCATACCGTTAGAAAAGTATTATCTGCTAACTTGGGTGATTTAGTTGAAGCAAGTGCTCAAGTAGCTTTAGGTGAAGATGTAAAAGTATATTCAACTGCTATTCCATTAAACGCCCAAGGACTTCCAAAATGGGATACATCTAAAGTTAAAATTATTGCTTTTGTTCATCGTGATGGTGGTTCTGCTACCAATAGCGAAATCGTAAACGTTCAAAAAGCTACTCTTGGTACAGTTAAGAACTGGGACTAATTTTAATTGAATGAATAATAAAAAACCGGTCTTTCTGAGGCCGGTTTTTTTATTGCCTTATTTTAAGCATTTCTAAAAACTCAGATAGTATCATGGCGGTTGCTCCCCAAAGTTTATCTTTTTCTAACTGATAATATGGGGCAGAAATTTTGAATCCACTTTTGGTATTAAAGTCGTGCCGCTTTATTATATCTGAATTTATAAAGTAACTTAATTCATAAGTAATTACTTCATCTACTTCTTTGTCGTCTGGAATAAATTCGGGAATGTGATTTACTGAACCTATAAATGGATGCACCCAATAATTACTCACAGGAATATAAAGCTTGGTAAGAGAACCATGCACCGCTATTTTAGATAAGGCTACTCCTATCTCCTCTTCCGTTTCCCTCAACGCAGTTGCTTTTAAATCCACATCATGAGCCTCTACAGCACCTCCTGGTAATGCAATTTGGCCAGAGTGATGACTATTATCAATGGCCCTTCTAATCAAAACTAAATTGGTATTCTTGTTTTCAGGATAAAGCAAAAGGAGAACACTGCTGTGTTTTGCATCTGGAGATGACGCATACTTTTCTACCCTACTTTTGCGTTTCATAGGGGCCATCTTATACTGGGCATCTTCTCCAGGCAAAGGCATGGATAATTGCTTATTTAAAAAATCAATGCAGGTTTCAAACTCCATTCTAATTAATTATTCGTTGAAAACTTTAAAAGTATAAAAACAGAAATTAAAAAGCAGAATTGTAATTTTAACAAAAATAAATCTCAACGCATGAAATACACATTATTTACACTTGCCCTTACTCTATTCTTTGGCATACAATCACAAGCACAGCACGTTTTAGAAACAATTGATGGAAAAAAAATAAACGGAAAAATGGTTTCTGCAACAGCTGATGAAATCACTTTTATGACCGGAGATATGGAAACAACTTATGCTATTGGGGAAGTTGCTTCTATTACATTTGATGTTGCGGATGTTACCCAACAAACATCAGACACAAAAGGAGTATATTATAGAATGCCTGGAAGAGAAATGACAAAATCACCGGTTGTAAATAATCTAACTCAAAAGAAAGGCATTGTAGTTGTGGAAGTGGTAATTGACAAATATGGAACCGTAAGAAAAGCAACACCGGGAGCAGAAGGCACAACAACCACAGATGCTTATCTGCATACAATGGCTAAAAAAGCTGCACAGTCTGCTCGCTTTAACAATTTGCCATCAGCACCATTAGAGTCAACAGGTACGATTACCGTAACATTCTAGACTAAATCATTTCATTGTCTTGATATTTGTTTTTGTTTGTTATCAAAAACAATAAGTACATAGAAAATCGTACAAAACGATAAGACCACCAGTCGTGTATGCGACCGAAGATGTTTTTGTTTTTAATAAAATCTTCTAATTCTACTTTAGTGGCACCTGTTTCTATTTTCTTTAATAAAACTTTAGAAAATTCGGTTCCAAAATTTTCATCATATATATCCAGATTCAATTCTATACTACCATAGCGGCTTAAAAAATTTAAGTTATATGAACCTAATGTTGTAAACCAATCATCTACCACAGCTGCCTTACCATGCAGAACACTTTCATTCCATTCATAAATGCTTATGTTGGACTTTAATAGCCATTGATATAAATAATTACTAGCAGCTTTTGCCATAGGCACATCTGCTACACCTGCAAGTACAAGCTTTACATCTACTCCTCTATCTGCAGCCTTTTTTATCCATGAGCGCATTTGTCTTCCGGGTAAAAAATAACTGGCAACTACAATCACCCTTTCTTGTGCGTTTAAAAATAAATCTTTGTAGACTCTACCAATATTTAATTTTCCCCTCAACCAATCATTTTCACTTACTCTTATCATGTGCTCCCTACCAACAACAGGGTTTCTAAATCTTTTTCGCCTAATTAATTTTGGTCTTGGTAGGTTTAATTTTCTATTCCATAAATCTTGGCATACACGTTCTAACTCTGAACAACATGGCCCTTCTACTAACATTGCAAAATCGAACCAAGCAGGTTCATCTTGTGTGCCACGGTATGGGTCTGCAACATTAATTCCCCCAACCAAGGCCAATTTCCCATCTGCTAAAACTATCTTATGATGCAATCTTCTACCTAAGTGAAAAAACTTTGAAATTTTAAACGGTGAAAATCTTCTGAACTGAATACCGGCCTTTTCTAATATTTCCTCAGACTCTGCTGTGAGCCTTGATGCCCCGTACGCATCAACTACCATAAATATTTTAACTCCTCTGGCAGCTGCTTCTAAAAGAACCTTAATAATTCTTTCCCCTGTAGCATCACTATCAAATCGATAAATTTGAATATGGAGCAATTCTTTTGCAGAACGTATAACATGTTCTAGTGTGGTAAAAAAATCTTCACCGCCATGAACTAGTTTTACATTGTTACCTACAGTAAAAGTTTTAAAATCAAGCCAGGTAACTGCCATAGATAATTGAAAAATTACATATTTCTTCTGTACTGACCACCTACATCAAAAAGGGCGCTGGTAATTTGTCCCAGTGAACAGTACTTACTCATTTCCATCAAATGCTCAAATATGTTTTGGTTAGAAATTGCAGAATGCTGCAGCTCTTTAATCATTTCAGGTAAACTTTCTGCACCATACTTATGCAATTGCTCTAACATTTTAATTTGGTATTCCTTTTCTTCTTTTGTTGAACGAATTACTTCCTGCGGAACTATGGTTGGCGAACCTTTCGAAGACAAAAATGTGTTTACACCAACAATAGGGTATTCTCCGGTATGTTTCAGTGTTTCATAATACAATGACTCTTCTTGAATTTTTCCTCTTTGGTACATAGTTTCCATTGAACCAAGCACACCACCTCTTTCATTAATTCTTTCAAACTCAACAAGCACTGCCTCTTCTACTAAGTCAGTTAACTCTTCAATAATAAAGGAACCTTGCAATGGATTTTCATTTTTTGCCAGACCTAGTTCCTTATTAATTATTAGTTGAATGGCCATTGCCCTTCTAACAGATTCTTCAGTTGGAGTGGTAATCGCTTCATCGTATGCATTGGTGTGTAATGAATTGCAATTATCATAAATGGCATACAGTGCCTGCAGACTTGTTCTTATATCGTTAAAATCAATTTCTTGTGCGTGCAGTGACCTACCACTCGTTTGAATATGATACTTTAACATTTGTGAACGGTCATTGGCCTCATACAAATGCTTCATGGCTTTCGCCCATATTCTTCTAGCTACTCTTCCAATTACTGCATACTCAGGGTCCACTCCATTTGAAAAGAAGAAAGATAAATT
>JABDLV010000069.1 GCA_013001815.1 Bacteroidia bacterium | reverse complement strand
AGCGAGGATTCTTTTTATTAATTACATAAAGCTTTCCATTGCGTCTAACAATCTTGCAATCTACGCTTCTCTTTTTCAATGATGGTCTTACTTTCATATCTCTTTATTTATATCGGTAAGTAATTCTACCTTTGCTCAAATCATAAGGCGACATTTCTACTTTTACTTTATCGCCTGGTAATATTTTAATATAGTGCATGCGCATCTTTCCGGAAATGTGAGCAATAATTTCATGTCCATTTTCCAACTCTACACGAAACATGGCATTTGATAATGCCTCTTTAATTGTTCCGTCCTGTTCTATTGCCGCATGCTTAGCCATTTACTAACGTTGGTTTATATAAATTTTCGTTTTCTTCTACTGCTTTTTCTATATTTTCAAATGTTGACATTCTCTCTCCTCCATCTTCTCTCACTGCAACTGTATGTTCATAATGTGCAGATGGTTTTCTATCGGCTGTTCTAATTGTCCAACCATCGGCTAATTGTTTTATTTGCTTTCTTCCCAAGTTTATCATTGGCTCAATTGCTATCACCAATCCTTCTTTCAATTGTACTCCACTTCCACGTTTTCCAAAGTTTGGTACTTCAGGTTTTTCATGTAATGATTTCCCAATTCCATGTCCAACCAAATCTCTCACCACACTAAACCCATTCTTCTCTGCGTGTTCCTGTACTGCATGACTTATATCTCCTAAGCGCTTTCCAACTTTTGCATTATCAATTGCAAAATTCAAACACTCTTTGGTTACCCTCATTAGTTTCTGCAATTCAGGAGAAATTTCTCCTACTGCGAATGTAAATGCCGAATCACCATAGTATTGGTTTATCAAAACACCACAATCAATTGAAACTAAATCTCCATCCTTCACTTCCCTTTTACCGGGAATGCCATGCACCACTTCTTCATTTATTGAAATACACAACGAAGAAGGAAAACCACCATACCCTTTAAATCCAGGTATTGCATTTTTAGAGTGGATAAACTCTTCAGCCAAACTATCGAGGTACTGTGTAGTAACTCCAGGCTTTATGTGCTTAGCCACTGTGGTTAACGTTTCACTAACAAGTAAAGAACTCTCTCTTATAAGTTCAATTTCTTCGTTCGATTTATATTGTATATCCAAAATCGAATTCTAAAATTAAATTGCTGCTCCTACTGCAGCTCTTCCTTTCAATCTTCCTCCACCTTTCATTAAGCCATCATAGTGTCTCATTAATAAATGAGATTCTATTTGCTGCAATGTATCAAGCACTACACCCACTAAAATCAATAGCGATGTACCACCATAAAATTGTGCAAAGTTTGCACTCACTCCTGCTAGCATTGCAAATGCCGGCAGTATTGCTACTATGCCTAAAAAGATGGAACCGGGCAAAGTAATTTTCGACATAATATCATCAATAAACTCAGCCGTTTTTCTACCCGGTTTTACACCCGGTATAAATCCACCATTCTTTTTCATATCATCTGCCATTTGGTTAGGATTAACCGTAATAGCAGTATAGAAATAGGTAAACAGTATTATTAATATAAAGAACACAAAATTATATCCGAAGGATGTAAAGTTTGTGAACTGTGCCGCAAAGCCTTGCCATGAATCAGATTCTGGAAAGAACTGAGCAACCGTTGCAGGTATGAACATAATTGCTTGAGCAAAAATAAGTGGCATTACACCAGAAGCATTCACTTTTAAAGGAATGAACTGACGCGCTCCACCGTATTGCTTATTACCTACTATTTTCTTGGCAAACTGTACCGGTATTCTCCGTACTCCTTGCACCAGCAAAATACATGCTCCTATTACAATTAACCAGATTAACATTTCAGCAAGGAATGCAATTGGTCCTCCACCCTGATTTAATCTAGATAATAATTCATCTTTTAAAGAGAATGGTAAGCTGGCTATGATTCCAATCATGATGATTAATGAAATACCATTACCAATTCCTTTTTCTGTTATACGCTCACCTAACCACATTACGAACAAACAACCGCTAATTAATAATACAACAGATGTTACCCACCAAAATGGTGTTGAAATTAATCCCTCATGGGTATTAATAACTAATGCACCCGGTGATTGATTTGCCAAATTAACTAGGTAACCAGGAGCCTGACCTAAACAAACCAATACCGTTAAGAAACGAGTAAATTGATTTAGTTTTTTACGACCACTTTCACCTTCTCTTTGCATTTTTTGGAACTTAGGAATTGCAACACCTAATAACTGCACTATGATAGATGCAGAGATATAGGGCATTATACCCAATGCAAAAATGGATGCACGAGAAAATGCACCACCTGCAAACAGGTCTAACAATCCTAAAATTCCACCGGATGCTTGGTCTCCCAAAGCACCTAACTCATTTGGATTAACACCAGGAATAACAATATGTGATCCCAATCTGTAAATCAATAAGAAAAACAGAGTGTTTAAGATTTTGATTCTTAGATCATCAATCTTCCAAATGTTTTGTATGGTTGTTAATAGTTTTCTCATTTAGAAATAACAGTTACCGATCCACCTTTTTCTTCAATTGCACTTTTTGCTTTTTCTGAAAAAGCATTAGCACTTACATTTACTTTTGCAGTTAACTCACCATTTGCTAAAATTTTGATTAGGTCCTTTTTAGCGGCCAAACCATTTTCTTTTAGTATTTGAGGAGTTATCTCTTTTATATCTTTATTCGTTTTCAACAGATTATCAATAGCGGCTAAATTGATTCCATGATATTCAACTCTGTTAATATTTTTAAAACCAAATTTTGGTACTCTTCTGTACAACGGCATTTGTCCACCTTCAAATCCTCTTTTCTTAGCGTAACCTGAACGAGACTGTTGTCCTTTATGACCTCTGGTAGATGTACCACCGCGACCAGACCCTTGTCCACGACCAATTCGTTTACCTTTTTTGGTTGCTCCTGCTGCTGGTTTTAAACTATGTAGTTTCATTGTAATTATTTGTAATTATTTAATCACTTCAACCAAGTGTTGCACTTTAGCCACCATGCCCAAAATTTGAGGAGTAGCTTCTTTTTCAACAACCTGGTTCATTTTTCTTAAACCTAAAGCTTGCAGTGTTAACTTTTGACGTTTAGGTCTGTCAATACCGCTTTTTACTTGTTTTATTTTAATCTTAGCCATCTCTGTTTTTTGCTAATCTATCCGTTAAACACTTTATCTACCTTAACACCTCTTTGGTGTGCAACTGTATAAGCATCTCTCATTGTAGCAAGCGCTTTAATTGTTGCTTTTACAACATTATGAGGGTTAGATGATCCTTTAGATTTTGCAAGTACATCATGTATACCCACAGACTCTAATACTGCACGCATTGCACCTCCGGCAATTACACCTGTACCAGGAGAAGCCGGTTTAATTAAGACTTCTGCACCGCCATACTTACCAATTTGTTCATGTGGAACTGTCTCATTAATAACAGGCACACGAATTAAATTTTTCTTTGCATCATCAACTCCTTTAGACACTGCATCACTTACCTCTTTGGCTTTTCCTAATCCAAAGCCTACAACACCTTTTTCATCACCAACTACTACAATTGCAGAAAATGAGAAAGCACGTCCACCTTTGTTAACCTTGGTAACTCTTTGTATGCTTACCAGTCTATCTTTAAATTCTATATCGCTTGTGCGAATACGACTTGTATTTGATCCTAACATAATTTAAAATTTAAGTCCTCCTTCTCTCGCACCTTCTGCCAATGCTTTCACTCTACCATGATATAAGTAACCACTTCTGTCAAAAACTACACTGCTAATGCCCTTTTCTGTGGCCGTTTCAGCAATTAGTTTACCAACCTGAGTAGCTGTTTCTGTTTTATTTCCTTTTTCAGATACCTTTTTAGAAGAAGCTGCAGCAAGTGTAACACCATTTACATCATCAACTAATTGAACGTAGATATCTTTATTACTTCTAAACACAGACATACGAGGAGTATCAGCAGAACCATTGATTCTCTTTCTAATTTTGTATCTAATACTTTGTCTTCTTATTGTTTTTTTACTTTTCATTTTTATTAAGCTTTTGCTGCTGACTTACCAGCTTTACGTCTTAATTGCTCACCTACATATTTAACCCCTTTACCTTTATATGGCTCAGGTGGTCTGAATGATCTAATTTTTGCAGCAACATGACCTACCAATTGTTTGTCATGGCTTTCTAAATGCACTATTGGGTTTTTACCCTTTACCGTTTCAGTTACCACTTTAACTTCAGTTGGTAATTGAAATAATACGTGATGTGAATGACCCAATACTAAATCCAATAACTGTCCTTTGTTTGTTGCACGAAAACCTACACCAACTAACTCTAAACTAATTTTGTACCCTTCATGTACACCTTGTACCATATTTGCAACCAATGAACGGTATAAACCATGCATAGCACGGTGACGTTTTTGGTTAGTAGGTCTGGTTATATTAATAGTACCATCAGCAATTTCTAAAGCAATATCTTCTTTAAGCTCTTGCTCTAACTCGCCTTTTGGGCCTTTAACCTTAACCATTGCTTTATCGAATTTTACTTCAACTCCACTTGGTATTGTTATTGGTGCTTTTCCTATTCGTGACATTCTCTTTTATTTTAATAAACGTAACACAACACTTCACCGCCTACATTCAGTTTCCTGGCTTCTTTATCAGTCATTACACCTTTAGAAGTAGAAATAAC
>JABDLV010000048.1 GCA_013001815.1 Bacteroidia bacterium | reverse complement strand
TACAAGAATAATTAATGCTTGCCAAGATTAAGAGTAAAACAAAATATATATCTTTCATGAAATTAATTTTACCTATTTAGATTCTTTCAAATCTATGAATTTTGAATGGTTCACTGCTAAAAGATTATTATTAGGATCGGGCGAAAAGCAAAATTTTTCCGGACCTATAGTAAAAATTGCTGTGTTGGCAGTTGCCCTGGGTATGTCGGTAATGCTAATTGCCATTATGATCGTAACGGGTTTTAAAAGCGAAATTACTAATAAGGTACTGGGCTTTGGAAATCATATCCGCATAACCAATTTCGACAGCAATGAATCTTTTGAAGAATCTCCAATTACTTTGAATCAAGGTTTTAAGGATACCATACTTCAAAACAAAAACGTGGTTCATATTCAAACTTATGCCACCAAGGCAGGTATAGTTAAAGCAAAAAAAAATATTGAAGGCATTGTTCTAAAAGGTGTATCAACTGATTTTGATTGGTCATACTTAGAAAAAAATATACAAGAGGGTTCTGCATTAAATATAAACGACTCAGTGAAGTCGAATGATATAATTATTTCAAAAAAGATATCAGACATTTTAAACATTGAGCTAAACGAAAAAATTACCGTTTACTTTATTGAGAATACTCAAAGGCTGAGCCCACGAATTAGACGATTTACTGTTACAGGAATATTTGAAACCGGACTTGCCGATTTTGATGATGTTTATGCAATTTGCGATATGAAACACATTCAGAAATTAAATGAATGGGAGCCAAATCAAATTGGTGGATATGAAGTGCTCCTTAGTAGTTTTAATGACATTGATGAAGTAGGCATGGATATATATGAATCTATAGGATATCAATACAATTCAGAAACGGCCAAAGAACTTTATCCTCAAATTTTTAATTGGCTAAATCTTCAAAATATTAATGTGGTCATTATTCTGGCATTAATCATTTTAGTGGCAGGCATAAATATGATTGCCACCATGTTAATATTAATCTTTGAAAATACCGTGAATATTGGCATTCTAAAATCACTTGGCGCAAGTGATAAAAGCATTAGAAAAATATTCGTGATAGTAGCTATCGGTATCCTCGGTTTAGGGTTATTATTTGGTAATATATTTGGGTTAGGATTAGGCTGGATTCAAAGCAATTATGGAATTATTAAACTGCCACAAGAGTCGTATTACGTCTCTTTAGTACCCATAAATTTCTCTTTAAAAAGCATATTATTGCTCAATTTAGGCACCATTATTATCAGCTTTTTCATGCTTTTAGGCCCTTCATTTATAATCGGGAAATTATCGCCTGCTAAAACCCTCAGATTCGATTAAAAATTATGCTACCATTCACCCAAATAAAGGGCAGATTGACCAAAAAATTTACCGCTATTTGCTTAATATTAATTTGTTTTTCATAATCCTATTGTACATTTGTATACGAATAATAAGAGGATTAAGTAATTGAAAATAAGCTCCCTAAAATTGACCTTTTCAGCGTCAAATCAGCCGGCTTAGAATTATTCCGAATAACTAAAGATTTTAAAAAGCAGGCAGTTTCAATATCCTTGAAACTGATGTTTTTGCTTGTACATTTTAGATGTGCGGGCATAATTTATGTTTAGGTAATAATTAAATAAGATTAGATGAATACTATTTCTATAACACACGATAACTCAAATAAACAAAACAACTCACTCATGAAATTGATTAAGTATTTATTCCTGATTGTGTTTTTTATTTCACTCAATGGAATGTCATTTGGACAAGTAAGCTTTACCCCAAGTAACTTGAATGGAGTAACAATTGGAACTCCAACATCATTACAGTTTGGACCTGATGGCAGACTTTATGTAGCAGAACGGTATGGCATAATAAAAGCTTTTACCATTGTGCAAGACAGCACCAACTCGTATTCTGTTACAAATATTGAAATAATAGACAATGTAAAAGACATTAAAAACCATAATGATGATGGAACATTGGCAACCAATATTCAAAACAGACAAATTACCGGTTTGTTTATAGCTGGTACAAGCACCAATCCAATCATTTATGTTACCTCTAGTGATCCAAGAGATAATGCCGGAGGAGGAACTGACACAGGTTTAGATACTAATTCTGGAGTAGTTACACGTCTAACATGGAATGGAAGCTCATGGGTGCATGTTGATTTAATAAGAGGAATTGCACGATCTGAAGAAAATCATTCGATAAATGCAGTTATGGTTGACTCTACTTCGAATATGATGTATTTGTGCGTTGGAGGAATAACCAACATGGGTTCGCCTTCAATTAATTTTGGATTAACACCGGAGTATGCAACTTCAGCAGCCATTTTAAGTGCTGACTTAACGGCAATTGAGGCTATGCCAATTTTAACTGATTCAACCGGTGTAATGCCTGATTATATATATGACTTACCTACCTTGGATGATGAGGATAGAGCTGGTCCCGTAGATATGAATGATCCATTTGGTGGCAATGACGGTAAAAACCAAGCAATGCTTGTTGCAGGTGGACCGGTACAAATATTTACTTCAGGGTTAAGAAATCCATATGACATTGTTAAAACTGAAGCAGGCAATTTTTTCACTTTTGATAATGGACCAAATAAAGACTGGGGTGGAATTCCACCAATTGATACCATTACTGGTAAATGCTTAAATGTTCACAATGATACCATAAACTCATTTACTCACTGTGACCAGTTACATCACATTCCAAGTGCTGGGTTCTATGCAGGTTTTTCAAATCCTACAAGATCAAACAGAGAAAATACTTTCAATGATACAATATTTTACAATGGCGGATTAGATACAATTTTACCTCAAACCCCAATACCTCCAGGAATGGAAGATCCTTCTTGTGAGTATAGAGTATCACCCAAAACAAATTGGTGTACACAGTTTTCAATTACGGGCTACCCGGATGATGGTGCTTTAGCTGTAAATTATAGATCATCAAATGGGATGTGTGAGTACACTGCTTCTAACTTTAATGGAGCACTTCAAGGTGACTTGTTGGTATCTGATTTGGGTGGTGTAATTTCCCATTACGATTTAGACTCAACCGGTATACAACTAGAACCAAACGGACAAAATATTTTATTAAGCAATTTCGGTTCCTGGTCATTAGATGTTATTGCACAAGGTGATAATGACGTATTTCCAGGTACGATTTGGGTTTGTAATTTCTTGTCAAATTCCATAACCGTATTTGATCCGGATGATGTTGTAAATTGTGACACTACCGATTTAATGGCTGATGCAGATAACGATGGCTACTCTAACGGTGATGAATTGGCAAATGGATCAAATCCTTGTTCTGCCGGTGACCAACCAAGTGATTTTGATGAAGACAACATAAGTGACCTTTGGGATAATGATGATGATAACGATGGCATCAATGATACATTAGATTTCTTTGCACAAGATTCCTCAAACGGAGTGTACACTACACTTCCGGTAAGTTATGAATTTACTAATACCAATGATGGAGGGATAAAAGATTGGGGATTTACCGGCTTAATGACAGACAGCAGAGATTATATGGTTAAGTATGACCTAGCATATATGACCGTTGGCGGTGCTGCACTTAAGTTTACAGTAGATTCTGTTACAAATGGAACTGCTACAGGAACAAGTAACAATAATGATTATGCATTTCAATTTGGGATAAATGTTGCAAATGAGACGGATAATTTTACTGTAAAATCAAGAGTAATGTCTCCTTTTTCTGGTATTACAGGCGGAAACTTGCAAGATCAATCTGTTGGAATGTTCATTGGAACAGGTGGTCAGGATAACTATTTAAAAGTTGTTTGCCATGCAAATAGCGGAAGTGGTGGAATATTAGTAGAAAAAGAAGAATTAGGTACAACAAGCAGTACTATGCATGCTGAACCAATATTGGGTAGCTCATATGTAGATTTATATTTAATCATTAACCCAAACAACAATACTGCACAACCGGCTTATTCAATTAATGGTGGTAGTCAAACAAATATAGGTTCTCCAATAAGTATTCCTGCAAGCTGGACAGATACTGTAATTGCAGCAGGTTTTATTACCGGAGCGGGTCCTTCGTCACCAGTTACTTTTGCGGCTACCTGGGATTTCATTGAGGCATATCAAGGACCGTTAACGAATGCAGGTAGTTGGCACAACATTCCAACTACAAATACACCTGTAGCCAGACATGAAAATGGCTTTGTAGAAGCATGCGGAAAATTTTATTTAATTGGCGGTAGAGGAGTAAAACCTGTTCAAGAATATAATCCATTAGATAGTACTTGGACAAATAAATCTAGCACCCCAATTCAAATTCACCATTTTCAAGCTGTTGAAATGGACGGATTAATTTACATAGTTGGTGCATTTACAAATGATTTCCCAAATGAAGTTCCAATTCCAAATGTATATATATATGATCCTTTAAATGATGCATGGACTATCGGAAAAGAAATTCCATCTGGAAGAAGAAGAGGAAGTGCTGGAGCAGTAGTTCATAACAATAAAATATATGTTGTTGGTGGAATAGTAAACGGACACATTAGTGGAACTGTAGATTGGTTTGATGTTTATGATCCGTATGCAAATACCTGGGATAGCTTGCCAAGTTCGCCAAGAATTAGAGATCACATTCAGGTCAGTATTGCGAATAACAAAATGGTAGTGGCCGGTGGAAGAATAACATCCGGTACATGGCCAACAGTGGCGGAAACCGACATATATGATTTTACATCAAACTTATGGAGCAGCTTACCTTCTCCTGCTGGTGACATACCAACACAAAGAGGAGGATGTTGTGCCGTTACTATTGGTGATGAAGTAATTATTATTGGAGGAGAATCAACAGCACAAAGTGTTGCATTTAATGAAACAGAAGCACTGGATGTAAATACCCTTACTTGGAGAACATTAGATACATTAAATGTTGGAAGACATGGCACACAAGCTACGGTTAGTAATAATGGAATTTATATTTGCGCTGGAAGTGGAAATTCTGGTGGTGGTCCTGAATTGAATAGCTTAGAAGCTTTTTATATGAATACGATTACACAACCGGATTCTAATGGCACAACAGAAAGTATATTAGTTAGCACACCTTCAAGTGTAAACTTTGGTCAGGTATTAATTAATAATACACAACCTTCAATAATTAATGTTTCAAATACAAACGGAAACCAGGCTACTATTATTAATAGTTTAAGCATCATTGGTGATACAGAATTTACCATAGATTCGACATTTGGACTACCAAGTATTCCATTTGTATTAGCCCCGGGGCAAAATTTTGATGTTAAAATCAATTATAACCCAACGATTATTGGGGTAAATACTGCCATGTTAACTTTAGGTACTACAGGTGCTTCTTCTCCATATAACGTTTCTTTAAGTGGAGAGGGTGTAGATACGTTAACTTCATTGTATAGAATAAATTCCGGTGGAATGGCATACACAGCAAACACCGGGGAATTATTTGTTGCAGATAATTTCTTTGTAGGTGGAAATCAATTTTCACCAAGCTATTTAGATACTGTGGATATTCTAAATACATTAGATGATGTTCTTTACCGATCTGAACATAACGACTCTGCGTTTAGCTATGTATTTCCGGTATCAAATGGAGCTTATGAAGTGAAATTGCACTTTGCCGAAATATTTTGGGGTGCACCTAATGGAGGCGCAGGCGGTGCTGGTGATAGATTATTTAATGTAAATATTGAAGGTAGTCCTGCATTGTTGAATTATGATATATATGCATCAGCTGGAGGAGCGATTACTGCAGTTATAGAAACATTTGTAATTAATGTTACTGACGGTGAATTAAATATTGATTTTGCTGCAACAAAAGATAATGCCAAAGTATCTGCAATAGAAGTAATGGGTACATCATTAACTTTATCAACTTGGTATCAAGATAATGATAGCGATAGCTACGGAAATGCAAACGTATTTCTAGTTGATAGCATTCAACCAGCAGGTTATGTGGCTGACAGTACAGATTGTAATGATAACAACGGAGCAATTAATCCTGCAGCAACTGAAGTGCTGGATGGTGTAGATAATGACTGTGATGGATTGATAGATGAAGGTTTAACAACAGCAAGCAGAATAAATGCCGGTGGCCCTGATTATAATTCAACAACAGGCCATTTATTTAAAGCTGATGATTATTTTGTTGGTGGTACAGCATTTACAAATTTTGCTTTAGACACTGTAGACATATTAAATACCGTTGAAGATGAGCTCTATCGCTCAGAAAGAACTGGTGTAACATTTTCATATGTATTCCCTGTTCTAGATACTTCGTTTCTGGTTAAACTACATTTCGCAGACATATTCTGGGGAGCCACAAATGGTGGTGGTAGCGGAGTGCCTGGTGAAAGAGTTTTTGATGTAATAATTGAAGGAGACACTGTATTAAAAGACTTTGACATTATTGCAGAAGTTGGTGGTGCTGAAACAGCATTAGTAAGAGACTTCAATATAGTAAGCACGGATGGAAACTTAAATATAGATTTTGTTGCATCTGTTGACCAAGCTAAAGTTTCTGCAATTGAAATATTGCCAGATTCTGCCGGCTTAATTTGTACTGTTCCATTTGGATTGACTGCATCAAACATAAAATCCGACAGCGCATTAATAGAATGGAGCCCGGTAACCTCTTCAGCAAACTTTGAAGTTCGAATGAAAGAATCTAATGCCTCAATTTGGACTAGCAGTGTTGTAAGTGGTTCACCAAATTATAGTTATCAAGCAAGTGGATTAACCGATATCACTTCGTATGATGTACAAGTTCGCTCGCTATGCGCAGATACCAGTGATTGGAGTGACACGTTGACATTCATTACGGATTCAATTATGGTAACCACAAATTGTGTTAAACCATTTAATTTGAGCACTGAAAACTTTACACCTAGAATTACAAAAGTGTATTGGGATTCAACTTTAACTTCTGAACAATGGAGAATTCGCTATGGAAGAACAGGCGGTACTAGTAAAAGCACCAAAACAATATTGGCTATTCCTGGAGACAACTCCTATAGAATGAACAATTTACTTTTAGGTGAAGAATACTTTGTAATTGTAAAATCCATTTGTACTAGCGGAAATAGTGGCTGGAGCGACACAACTTATTTTACAACAGATAGCGTTTATGTTTCTAATTGTTTACGCCCAACTGATTTAAGTACTACCAATTTATCTAATGTAAGCACTAAATTAGAATGGGATGATATTGCTGTTGCTGACAGCTGGAGAATTAGATACGGAAAAGTGGTTAATGTAATTAAAAGCACTAAGACCATTACGGCAATACCGGGTGATAATTCTTACGTTATTAATAACCTAAGTCCAAATACAGATTACTATGCGTTTGTGCGCTCAATTTGCGCTAGCGGAAATAGCGCTTGGAGTGACACAATCTTTTTCACTACTGACAGTGCTTCTGCATTTAATTGCATTGAACCATTTAATCTAAATACAGTAAATCTTAGCAGCACTAGTACACAAGTGTTATGGGATACAACTTCAACGGCAACAAGCTGGAGAATTAGATATGGAAAAGTTGGAAACAATTCTAAAAGCACGAAGACCATTACTGCCGTGCCTGGAGATAACTCTTATATAATGACCGGTTTATCACCTAATACAAATTATTATGTATTTGTTCGGTCTATATGCCCTGCTACAAGTAGTGGCTGGAGCGATACTACCTTATTTACTACAAATAGTGCCCCGGCTCCTTGTCCTGTACCATTTAATTTAAGTACTACGACTATTAGTAGCAATAGCACGAAAGTAGCTTGGGACACAAGCTTAACGGCTGTAAGTTGGAAAATTAGATATGGAAAAATTGGTAGCACATCAAAAAGTACCAAAACTATTACTGCAGTACCCGGTGATAATTCATATACCATGACAGGTTTGGCTACGAATACGAATTACTATGTATTTGTACGCTCAATATGTGCAAGCAGTTTTAGCGGATGGAGCGATTCAACTTTCTTTACAACAGGCTCCTCATACAATTGCTTGGTGCCTACGATAACATCTATTTCAAATTTAAGCTCAACAGGTGCTGATTTGGGATGGAGTAATGCATCAACAGCACCACAATTTGAAGTAAGGTATACGGTATCTGGAGCAGGTTCGTATACATATGACACAACAGGTTCTGTTTATTCTTACAGTATTTCAGGGTTAACTCCATCAACGAATTACGAGACAGCTGTTCGAGCACTATGTAATCCACCAAGTGCTTGGAGCGGTTCAATTACATTTACAACAAACGCTATGAAAATTTCAAATAATGAAAATTCATTCGGCATGCCTGTAACTGTATATCCTAACCCAACAAATGGAAGCATTAATTTGATAATAGAATCTCCTGTAACTAAAAAAGGAACAATCACAATTAGTGATTTAACAGGTAGAGTAATCAAATTTTCAAATTCAGAATTCTATAACGGAAATAATTACATTGAATTCCATTTAAGTGATGTTAAAGACGGACTTTATTTTATTGAAATCAATGTTGGCACATATTCTGAAAGAGTTAAAATAATAAAGAACTAAAGACCTTAACCCCTCATTTTTTCAATTATTATTCGAAAAACACCGGTATTTTTAGCCGGTGTTTTTTTTATAATTAGTCGTGGTATTTCCTTTAATTTTTAACTTTACTATATAATTATTCAATATGTGGTATAACAACATTTTAGAAACCATTGGCAATACACCATTGGTAAAATTAAATAGCGTAACTAAGGATGTAAAAGCAACCGTGTTGGCAAAAATAGAGACTGTAAACCCAGGTAATTCTATAAAAGATAGAATGGCTTTGCAAATGGTTGTTGATGCTGAAAAAGCCGGTAAAATTAAACCGGGCGGTACTATTATTGAAGGAACATCAGGCAATACGGGAATGGGATTGGCATTGGCATGCATAGTAAAAGGCTATAAGCTTATATGTACCATGTCAGACAAGCAGAGTAAAGAAAAAATGGACATATTAAAAGCGGTGGGAGCAAAAGTCATTATGTGTCCTACAAATGTTGGTCCGGATGATCCTCGCTCCTATTATTCTGTTGCTAAAAGATTAGAACAAGAAATACCAAATTCATATTACCCAAACCAATATGACAACCTTTCTAATGCAAAGGCAAATTATGAGCAAACCGGTCCGGAGATTTGGGAACAAACCGATGGAAAGATTACACATTTAGTTGTTGGTGTTGGAACCGGTGGAACTATATCAGGAGCAGGAAAATATTTAAAAGAAAAAAATCCAAATATCAAGCTTTGGGGAATTGATACATATGGATCAGTGTTTAAAAAATATCACGAAACCGGAGAATTTGATGAAGGTGAGATATATCCTTATATAACAGAAGGTATAGGTGAAGACATACTACCTAAAAATGTAGATTTTGACATTATTGATAAGTTTGAAAAAGTAACAGACAAGGATGGTGTCTTAATGACTAGAAGAATCGCTCGCGAAGAAGGAATCTTTGTAGGAAATTCTGCTGGTTCCGCAATTGCCGGTTTGTTACAACTAAAAGAAGAATTAAAAGAAGATGATTTGGTTGTTGTAATTTTTCATGACCACGGAAGTAGATATGTTGCTAAAATGTTTAACGATGACTGGGTACAGGCACATGGCTTTATTGAAAAAGATGATTTAACCGCTCAACATTTAATTTCTTCAAAAATAGATGAACAATTGGTAACAGTTGAACAAAATTCTCTAATTGAAGATGTTGTAAATAAAATAACTGAACATAATATTTCCCAAATACCTGTTACAGATAATGGCGATATAGTAGGAATGATAAACGAATCTAATGTTTTCACGAAACTGCTTTCAAATCCGGAAATAAAAAGTGAGCCGGTTAAAAATTTCATGTTAGAACCTTGCCCCGTAGTAGATTCAGGTGCTTCTATTGATAAAATTTCGTCATTAATAAATAAAGATAATAGTGCTGTTTTGGTAAAGGTAGAATCTGGCAAGCATTATATCATAACCAAGCACGATATTATTCAGTCACTTTCTAATTAAAATTAAACTTGCTTACTGATAATCATATAGTAAGTAAAGATCAAGTTGGCAGAAGTGTAAAATCTCCTGTTAATCCAGTACGCATTATTTCTACTGTTCCATCTATTAGTGAATTGCTATATGATTTAGGCTTGAATGATAGATTGGTAGGGGTCACAAAATTTTGTGTGAACCCTTCTGATTTATTAAGGACTAAAGCCATAGTGGGCGGAACTAAAAATCTAAACTTTGATAAGATTCACTCGCTGAAGCCAGACCTCATCATTGCAAATAAAGAGGAAAACATTAAAGAGCAAATACTGGAGTTAGAAAAACACTACCCCGTTTGGATTTCAGATGTTGATGGTTTAGACACTGCCATTGAAATGATAAACCAAATTGGAACCATTACTTCTAAAGAAGAAAAGGCAGAAAAAATTAATGATGAAATTAAATTAGAATTCAATAAACTTTCAGAATATCTAAGAACAAACAATATGGGTACCAAAAAAGCGATTTACATTATTTGGAATGACCCATGCATGCTAGCAGGTAACGATACTTTTATTCATGAATTAATGAAAAAGTGCAATTTTAATAACGCAATTGCCAAAGGCAGATATCCTGAATTCTCTGAATCAGAATTATCAAAATTAAACCCGGATTATGTCTTACTATCATCAGAACCATTTCCTTTTAAAGATAAACACCAAAGTAAATTTGAATCCATGTTTCCAAATCCAATTGTTAAATTAGTAGATGGAGAAATGTTTTCATGGTATGGCTCCCATATCATTAAAGCACCTGAATATTTTATCAGTTTGTTAAATGAATTAAATAATAAAAATCATTCGTAAATTTAGAGCTTTGAGTAACTTACCCCTTAACTGAAGAATAGAATTGAGAATTATATTTTATATCTGCTTTTTACTATCACTCACCCAAATTGCAAATGCACAAACAGTTGGTTTAGTATTTAGTGGTGGTGGTGCTCGTGGTCTGGCACATGTTGGTGCGCTTAAAGCTTTGGAAGAACATGATATTCCGATAGATTATATCACTGGTTCATCCATGGGATCTTTAATTGGTAGCATGTATTCAATGGGTATGTCTACTTTTGAAATTGAACAAATTGTAACTGATGAATCGTTTCATAACTGGGCAACCGGAGAAGTAGACAATGATTTACAATACTTTTTTAATAGATGGGAAGATGATGCTTCCTGGATTACAATTAATGTTACATATGATACCATAATTAAAACTCGAATTCCTAAAAGCATTGTAAACCCGGGACCGATTGATTTTGCCATGATGAACTTTATGTCATCCCCTATAGCAAAAGCCGGTTATGATTTTGATAGTTTATACATTCCGTTTAGAGCGGTAGCCTCTGACATCATAACTAAGCAGGCTGTTACTTTTGACTCCGGTGATTTAGCACTTGCCGTTAGGGCCTCCATGGCGTTTCCATTCTTGTACTCACCTGTGTATATAGATGATATGGTATTATTTGATGGTGGTATCTATAATAATTTTCCTGCGGATGTGATGCAGCAAGAATTTGAACCTGACTTGATCATAGGAATAAATACAGGAACAAGAGAAGAAGAACCATTAGACAATGATTTACTCAGCCAAGTTAGGTCTATGTTGGTTCAAAGCACTTGTTATTGCGTGCCTGGTTTAAATGATATTATTATTGAACCAAAAGTTAAACAATTTGAAGTGTTCAACTTTAGAAATGCACAAGCCATTATTGATTCAGGATATAATGCAACTATAGCCAATATTGAAACCATCAAAAATTTAGTGGAAAGAAGAAAAGATTATTCTGAATTAGAAAATGAAAGACTAGAATTTATAAAGGATCAGGTGCCAATTTTAATTGATAAAGTAGTTGTTGATGGATTAAATGAAAATCAAAAAAAATATGTTGTTCGATCTATTAAGCCAAACAATAATCCTATAAGCCTGGGTGCCTTTAAAAAAGGATATTTTAAACTGAATGCAGATGAAAATATTAGAGATTTAAATACTCAACTTATATTTAATGACAGCACAAAACATTATGATGCTTACATGCTGATAAAAAGAGAAAACGACCTAAAGGTGAGTTTTGGTGGTAATTTTTCTTCTCGACCCATTAGTCAGGCATTTGTAGGTGCTCGTTATAATATCCTCGGAAAAAACTCTGTTCAATTAAATGCTAATTCATACATCGGAAAATTATATACTTCAGGCCTATTTAGCGCAAGAGTTACCGTACCAGGAAAAGTACCGGTTCAAATTGAGCCATCATTTATAATAAATAAGTGGGATTACTTCAAAAGTAGCACCACCATATTTGATGACATAAAACCCTCTTTTTTGGTACAAAATGACTTATCAGCAAAACTCAAACTAGCATTACCAGCTAGTAATAAATCGAAGCTACAGGTAGAAAGTGGTTATTTTAAATTGAAGGATGAGTACTATCAAACCAGGAATTTTTCTCAATCAGATACTGCTGATATTACAGAATTTGATGGGATAACAAATGCGATAAGCTTTAGTAGAAATACGCTAAACAGAAAACAATATGCAACAGCTGGAACCGATTTAAGCGTAGGCTTTAGACATGTTTATGGAAGTGAAAATACAATTCCAGGTTCCACCTCTGCAATTAAAGACACAACGGATGAAGACCTTGACTGGTTAGCATTAAGAATATCTTATGATAATTACTTCACACATTTGGGACCGGTTGCCATTGGAATTAATACAAATTTGTTGATTTCAGATCAGCCATTTTTTTCAACTTTTACCGCCTCCATACTTAACGCTCCGGCTTATCATCCTATTAATCAAAGTAAAACCTTATTCATAAACGAATTTAGAGCCCATAATTTTGTAGGAGGAGGTTTAAGAACAGTGCTAACCGTAAAGAAAAATCTAGATTTTAGATTAGAGGGTTTTATTTTTCAACCCTTTGAAGAAATAGTGAGAAGCAGTTCTGGAAATAAACCTGAATACTCAGAATCATTTGAACATCAGTTCTACATTGGTAGTTTTAACACGGTCTACAATAGTCCCTTAGGACCAATTAGTTTAAGTGTAAATTATTACGACCAAAAAGACGATCCTTTCGAGTTCTTATTTCACTTTGGTTACTTACTTTATAACCAAAGTGCATTGCATTAAAATTTATGCTTGTGCAGTAGGACCACCAAAGTTCATTGGCACAGACATGCCTTCAGTCTCTTTTATTTTTCCATGAATAGACTCAAACTTATCAATATTACCTTTTAAAGCATTCATCAATCTTTTTGCATGCTGTGGAGTTAATATAATTCTTGATTTTACCTTTGCTTTTGGTAAACCCGGTAACACACGTACAAAATCTACAACAAACTCTGAATTAGAATGTGTAATAATTGCAAGGTTAGAATAAACACCATCTGCAACTTCTTCGGTAAGTTCTATGTTTAGCTGATTAGCTTTATTTTCTTCCATTTCAGTTTTAAATTTTTATAAAGTTACTATAAAACAAAGTATAATAAAAAACCCGCAATTGACTAGAGTTCTATTCAATTGCGGGTTATATAATTATAACAAAGGATTAGTTTTCCTCACTTGGCTCAACTACAGGAGCTGCACTTTGATCAGCTTTAGAAGCCATCAATAAATCATACTCCTCTTGAGAACCAACAATTAGTTTTTCATAATCCCGCATTCCAGTTCCAGCAGGTATTAAATGACCAACAATTACATTCTCTTTTAATCCTCTTAATTCATCAATCTTACCATTTATTGCAGCTTCATTCAACACTTTAGTTGTTTCCTGGAACGATGCCGCAGAAATCCAACTTTGTGTGTGCAATGACGCTTGTGTAATTCCTTGCAACAACGGTGAAGACGTAGCTGGAATGGCATCCCGTGCAATGATAGGATTCATATCTTTTCTTTTTAAGATAGAATTCTCATCTCTCAGTTTTCTTAGAGAAACAATTTGACCGGCTTTCATGTCTTCAGAATCACCCGGAACTTCAACAACCTTTTTGTCAAATATCCAATCGTTCTCTTCCATGAATTCAATTCTGTTTACAGCTTGTTTTTCTAAGAATCTGGTATCACCCGGATCTTCAATAATTACCTTACGCATCATTTGACGTACAATTACCTCAAAGTGCTTATCATTAATTTTTACACCCTGTAAACGATATACTTCTTGTATTTCATTTACCAAGTACTCTTCAACTTTACCAGGTCCTTTAATTCTTAAAATATCTGCAGGTGTAATTGCACCATCAGAAAGTGGCATTCCTGCTTTTACATAATCATTTTCCTGTACTAGAATATG
>JABDLV010000046.1 GCA_013001815.1 Bacteroidia bacterium | reverse complement strand
TTTAAGGAAAACAAAGTATTGTAATGTTCCGGATTCATACCCAGTGCTTGTTCAAGATATGGTTTTGCCTTTGCAAAATGCTCTTTCATTTCTTTATTCGCCTTTTCATAAGCACTACCCGGTGGTAAATCTCTGGCTTTTTGTCCCAGGTCTGCACCTTTATTAAAATATAATGCACCTAAGTGAAATATTGATTCAAAGTGATTTTCATCCTTTTCTAACGCTTCCGTATATCCGGCAGCCGCTTTATCAATATCGCCAAGTTGTTGATACATATTGCCTTTTATAAACAAGAACTCTACGTTCTCAGGGTCATTTGCAATTGCCAGGTCAAGTAATTCAATGGCTTCTTCTTTATTTTCTTCTCCTAATCGAACATTAATCGCTTCTAATAATAAAGATTGATCTTCAGGATATAATTCTCTTCCTTTTTCGATGTATTCTTTAGCCTTTTCAGGTTGCTCTAATGCATTGTACTGTTTCGCAATTTTTGTGTAAATCTTGGCTTCACCTTTTTCCATTTCAAGTAACACATTATAATGGTCAATTGCTTTCTGGTGTTTTTTTGTAACTCCCGCGCATGCAGCGGCATATTTATGTGCATCTGCTAGCACTTTTGCTTTTCCTTCAGGATCAATTTCAATTACTTTTTCAAGTAGTACAAGTGCTCCTTCATAATCTTTGGAATTCATTTTACCTATTGCCAGATTATAGGTTAATCCACTAACTCGTGTTAATTCTTTTTCAGATTCTTCCGCATGTTCATCTCCATTACCATACTCTATTGCTTTTTGAAACGATTCTGTCGCAATGGACAATGGGTCTTCAACAACCCCAGCGAACTTATGATAATCTTCAAATTCGTCTAGTTTCAAATTAGCGAAATGGAAATACACGTAGGTTTCACCACGCAGTTTCCATGCTTTAGAATTTTTAGATGTTTTTTCATGCAACACTGCAGCATCTAAACTTTTCTTTGCTTTTTCTAATTGCTTATAATTAAGATAGTTTGAACCGCTTTGTACTGCAGACTTCTGTGCAATTGCTGCACTAGAAATAAATAGTGTAATTAAAATAAAAATCAGTTGTTTCATTATATTATAAATTGGTTTGAATTCTATTATTCATTTGAATCATCGGAAGGTTTCTTTTCATCATCTTCATTTTTCGGTGCATCAGTCTCCCCTGTTTCCGTTGACTCTGTCTTATCAACTACATCATCATTTGTGCCATTATCATCTCCGTTCACCTCTGCTTCATCTATTTTAGTAACTGCCGCTATTCTATCTTCTTCTCCTAAACGTATTAGTTTAACACCTTGTGTGGCACGTCCCATTATCCTCAAATCAGCCACAGACATGCGTATCGTAACCCCACTCTCATTAATAATCATAAGGTCATCACCCTCTTGGACTGCTTTAATGGCAATTAGTTTACCCGTCTTATCAGTTACATTAATCGTTTTTACTCCTTTTCCTCCTCTATTCGTCATTCTATAATCTTCTATAGAGCTACGTTTTCCATATCCGTTTTCAGATACAACTAAAACAGTTTCATTCGCATCATCGGTAGTAATCATACCCACTACTTCGTCCTCTCCTCCATCTAACGTAATTCCTCTTACACCGGAAGCTGTTCTGCCCATTGGTCTCACTTTATCTTCGGGGAAGCGAATTGCTCTACCCCCTTTATTTGCAATTACAATATTGCAGTTACCATTTGTAAGCTTTACTTCCAGTAGGCTATCGTCATCTTTAATACCAATTGCATTTATGCCGTTTGCTCTAACATTTGAGTAAGCTTTTAAAGTAGTTTTCTTGATGATACCTTTTCTGGTACACATAACGATAAAGTTATTATCCAGATACTCATCATCTTTAAGGTCTGTAACATTAATAAATGCTTTAATGTTATCATCTGCCGGCAAACTGATTAAATTCTGTATTGCTCTGCCTTTGGATGTTTTAGTGCCTTCCGGAATTTGATAAACCTTCAACCAGTAGCACTTACCTTTTTCTGTAAATAACAATAAGTAATTATGGGTGCTAGCTACAAACATATACTCTACAAAGTCTTCTGCACGTGTAGAGCTACCTTTTGAGCCTCTTCCACCTCTACCCTGGGTTCTGTATTCTGAAACGGATGTACGCTTAATGTACCCTAAATGCGAAATGGTTATCACCATGGGTTCATCCGCTATCATGTCTTCCATAGAAATATCTTCTCCGGAATGAATAATATCTGTTTTACGCCCATCCCCATACTTCTCTTTAATCTCCAACATCTCATCCTTCAAAATATCCATTCGTAAGGTTTCATTTGAAAGAACATCTCTATAGTATTCTATGGTTTGCATCAACTCATCATATTCTTTCTTCAGCTTTTCTCTTTCTAAACCGGTTAGCTTTTGCAAACGCATGTCTAGTATGGCTTTGGCTTGCTCTTCGCTAAGTTCAAACGAACTCATTAAGCCGTTTTTCGCATCTTCAGGTGTACGAGATTTGCGGATTAACGCAATCACTTCATCCAGGTGATCAAGTGCAATTAATAAACCTTCTAATATATGTGCTCGTTTTTCTGCTTGCTCTAATTCATACTTAATCTTACGTACCAGCACCTCATGGCGGTGATCCACATAGTGACCTATCATTTCTTTTAGGTTCAACATTTGGGGTCTGCCTTTAACTAAAGCAATATTATTTACATTGAATGCAGTTTGTAATGCGGTGTACTTGAAAAGATTATTCAACACAACATTCGATATTGCATCACGCTTTAATTCATACACAATGCGCATTCCATCCCTGTCACTCTCATCTCTTAAGTCTGAAATTCCTTCAATCTTTTTATCATTAACCAAGTCAGCAGTTTTGCGAATCATGTCTGCTTTGTTAACCATGAAAGGAATTTCTGTTACAATGATGCTTTCTTTTCCTTTTGCATTTTGAGTAATCTCGGCTTTTCCTCTTAATACGATTCTACCCCGACCCGTTTCAAAGGCCTGTTTTACACCGCTAAAGCCATATATAGTACCACCTGTAGGAAAATCAGGTGCTTTGATGTGCTGGCATAATTCAGCTATACTTATGGCTTTATTTGAGATGTAAGCAACAGTTCCATCAATGATTTCGCTAAGGTTATGCGGAGGCATGTTTGTAGCCATACCCACTGCAATACCACTGGCACCATTCAATAAAAGGTTCGGAATCTTAGCGGGAAGAACAGTTGGTTCATTTAATGAATCATCAAAGTTTGGCGAAAAATCAACCGTATTCTTATCAATATCCAATAGCATTTCTTCTGCTATCTTTTTCAGTCGTGCTTCTGTATAGCGCATAGCAGCAGGGCTATCGCCATCTACGCTACCATAGTTACCTTGTCCGTCTACTAAAGGATAACGCAATGACCAGTCTTGAGCCATACGCACCATGGTATCATATACGGATGAATCACCATGTGGATGATACTTACCTAATACTTCCCCAACGATACGAGCACTCTTTTTATACGGCTTGTTGGAATACACTCCAAGGTCTTGCATACCATACAAAACCCTACGGTGTACGGGCTTTAAACCATCTCTCACATCCGGTAATGCACGCGAAACAATTACTGACATCGAGTAATCGATGTAAGCAGATTTCATCTCCTCTTCTATATTTATTTTGATAATTTTTTCTCCGTCAGCCATTATTTTTCTTAAAATTTATTGAGATTGGTTAATATTTTACATTTTTCTGATAAACTGTAAAATTGGCAGTCTTAGTCAATTTCTAGCTTAAAGTAATGCTTTAATATTAATTTATTGATTATTAGTAATTTATAGTTCGATTTTTTATTCCTCTCCCCGATTATTTGATGTATAAAGATACGAAATTTTGTGGCACCTTTTATGTGTGTTAATAAGTAGATAATAACTTGTAAACGAACAGACAAAGGCCCAAAAGTGAATCTTTATTTTGCTTTTGATTTGAGGAAATTTGAATGTAATTTTCTGAACTTATATGGCCATTATTACGTTATATAAGAAAGCCTACTAAGAATAAGAGATATATGGAAGCGAAATTTTCACCCAGAGTTAAAGACGTAATCACTTACAGTCGCGAGGAAGCCCTGCGATTAGGGCATGATTATATTGGAACAGAACACTTACTGTTAGGTCTTATCCGTGAAGGAGAAGGAATGGCAATAAAGTTTTTGAAGTCACTGAACATTAATTTAGTGGACCTAAGAAAGTCTATTGAAAATGCAGTGAAAGGCACTACCGGTAACGTGAGTAATCTAAACAACATACCACTTACCAAGCAAGCAGAAAAAGCACTGAAGATTACCTACCTGGAAGCGAAAATATTTAAAAGTGAAATTATAGGTACCGAGCATCTATTGCTTGCTATACTTAAGGATGAAGATAACATCGCCACGCAAATTTTAAATCAGTTTGGCGTTACTTACGAACTTGTTAGAGAAGAATTAGAAATGTTTAAATCGAATTTTAAATCAGAATCACCAAGCAATCCACCGGATGATGATCCGTATGCAAGAGAAGATGATGGACCATCATACTCTACCCCAAAGAAAGGCGACAGTAAGTCTAAAACACCGGTACTGGATAATTTTGGACGTGACTTAACGCGTGCTGCTGATGAAGGTAAACTAGATCCTATCGTTGGTAGAGAAAAGGAAATTGAAAGAGTATCTCAAATACTTTCAAGAAGAAAGAAAAACAATCCAATTTTAATTGGTGAACCAGGTGTAGGTAAATCTGCAATAGCTGAAGGTTTAGCATTGCGCATTATACAACGTAAGGTGAGCAGAATACTTTTCGGTAAACGAATTGTAACACTTGACCTGGCTTCTTTAGTTGCCGGTACTAAGTACCGTGGACAGTTTGAAGAAAGAATGAAAGCAGTGATGAATGAACTGGAAAAATCTCCGGATGTAATCTTATTTATTGATGAGATACACACCATTATTGGTGCCGGTGGAGCAAGTGGTTCATTAGATGCATCAAACATGTTTAAGCCAGCCTTAGCGCGTGGAGACATTCAATGTATTGGAGCCACTACCCTAGACGAATATCGCCAGTATATTGAAAAAGACGGTGCTTTAGAAAGAAGATTTCAGAAAGTAATAGTAGATCCTACTTCAATGGAAGAAACCATTGAGATTTTGAAAAATATTAAAGAACGTTACGAAGAGCATCATCATGTAGATTATACGGATGAGGCCATTGAATCATGCGTGAAGTTAACTGCTCGATATATCACTGATCGTTTTCTTCCGGATAAGGCAATTGATGCCTTGGATGAAGCCGGTGCCAGAGTACATATTTCAAACATTTATGTACCAGAAAATATTGAGAAGTTAGAAAAGCAAATGCAGGATATTAAATCTGAAAAGAACCGTGTGGTTCGCTCTCAGAAATATGAAGAAGCTGCAAAGCTCAGAGACACGGAGAAACAACTCTCTGAACAGCTAGACCAAGCTAAGAAAGATTGGGAAGAAGAGACGAAAACAATGCGTTTTAAAGTAGACATGTCTGATGTTGCTGATGTTGTAGCTATGATGAGTGGCATACCTGTAAACCGCATAGCACAGGCTGAAACACAACGTTTAGCTTCTATGGGTGACGAGCTTAAAAATGGTGTTATTGGCCAGGATGAAGCTGTGAAGAAGGTGGTTAAAGCCATTCAACGTAATCGTGCAGGATTAAAAGACCCTAACAAACCTATTGGTAGCTTCATATTCTTAGGTCCTACCGGTGTTGGTAAAACAGAATTAGCAAAAGTTCTTACTAAGTTCTTATTTGATACAGAAGATTCTTTAATCAGAATTGACATGAGTGAGTACATGGAGAAATTTGCGGTTAGCAGATTGATTGGTGCACCTCCGGGATATGTTGGTTATGAAGAAGGTGGACAGCTTACTGAGAAAGTAAGACGTAAACCCTACTCTGTTGTATTATTAGATGAAATTGAGAAGGCACATCCGGATGTATTCAACTTGTTATTGCAAGTATTGGATGATGGTATGCTTACCGATAGTTTAGGTCGTAAAGTGGACTTTAAGAATACGATTATCATCATGACTTCTAACATTGGTTCTCGCCAATTAAAAGATTTTGGTGATGGTGTTGGTTTTAGTACCGCTTCTAAAAAAGAACAAGCAGATGAGCACGCGAAAGGTGTTATTGAAAATGCATTGAAAAAAGCGTTTGCTCCTGAGTTCTTAAATCGTATTGATGATATAGTGGTGTTTAACTCATTAAGTAAGGAAGACATCAGCAAAATTATTGATATTGTATTGAAAGACTTGTATGCTCGTATTGACGAGTTAGGTTATAAACTGAAGTTAGGAGCAGCTGCTAAAGACTATATAGCAGATAAAGGCTTCGATGCAAATTTTGGTGCGAGACCATTAAAACGTGCTATACAGAAGTATATTGAAGACCCACTAGCGGAAGAGATTGTAAAATCAAACCTTTCTGAAGGTGATACTATAGAGATGACTTATGATGAAACAAAGGAAGAAGATGGAATCAAAATAAAGATTACCAAAGCAAGAAAGAAGAAAGCAAGTAAGTCTACTAAGGAAGAAACCGGTGATACCCCGGATGATAAAGGTGATAAGTAATTAGCACTTTATAAAAACTAAAAAACCCGTTACAATTGTAGCGGGTTTTTTTATGCTCTATTTATTCAGGTTACTTTATTGGCAGCCCAAATCAATTTTAGACTGGTAATCATTATTTGGAATACAATTACCACTTACAACATTGCCAGGTTGGTATCGCATTAAATTTGCATCAAACAATCCATTTTCAATGAAACTGGTAATTTGGTCAACCTCTTCTGCCGTTAAGTTCAACGGATGAAACTTAGATGATAATTGACTTTGAGGCACATCTGCATTTTGAGAAACTGCCGCGTTCTTATAGTCTATTACTTCTTTTACACTCGTAAAGCTACTGCCATGTCCATAGAATGGAGAGTTCTTTAAGTTGTATAATTGAGGAACCTTAAATTTGTACTCATCTGCTGCATTTTTGGTAAAACTACCTCTGCCTAAATTTGCTTCATCCGTTGGGCTAACATTAATAACCAAACCAGGGTATTGGTAAAGGTCATTCATACCCAGACCTTCAAAGTTCATGGAGTTTAATGCAGGACCTGTATGGCAAGTAAAACATTCCGCTTTGCCAAAAAATAACAAAGCACCTTTCTTTTGTTCATCATTCAATGCACTATAATCTCCGCTTAACCAGTACTGAAATGGTGCCTGGTTAGATAATACCACTCGCTCATAAGCTGCAATAGCTAAACCTGCTGTTTCTAAGCTGTAGCGCTCATTGGCAGAGAAACCCGGGAATGCATCATCAAAACGTTGCTTATATGCTGTGCTATGAATAAAAGCAGAGTCTATCATCATACGGTGTACACTGAGCCCTGCTATCGCTTGAATTTCCAGCCCTTCATAACCAAGGAAATTGTTTTCTATAGGAGTTCCGGCTGTCCATTGAGCTTGCGTTCCGGCATTTTTACCGGTTGCACCAAACTGCCCGTTCCAAAGCATATTTTTTTGATAAGCACCATTCATAGCTGAAGGTGTTCTAATAGGCTGTACATCGCAATCAACAACAGGTAAACTCGGATGGGCCGTTCTAGCCTCCCCGTTTATACCAAAGCCTATGCCTCCATCTGAAATGCCTTGTTGTCTGTTGGCTTGAAAACCGCCACCTGCAAAATGACATGATGCACAAGAATATGTACCTGTACTTACCGCATGTTTGGGATTAGTTCCCAGGGCCGTTTCATGAAATAACAGTTGACCAAGAGTAACTTTAGCTGCAGTTAAGGGGTTGTTAGGATCTTGCGGTATAGAAGCAAAATCATGAGATTGGGGCAATTTGAAAAAGTCTGTTCCTGCTCCACCTGAGGCAGTTTCCAGTGCATCTACAAGCATTGAATCCAAAGCAGAGCTATTGTCATCGTCTTTCTTACAAGAAGATAATACAACGATAAAAGTTGCTAATAAGAACATTATAAAATAAATACGTTTCATGAATGGGATTTTTAAAGACTTAAGTAATATAAAGCAGATTCTAAGTGAAAAAACTGATCTGGATCATGTTTGCCAGTACCAACCTTAAGCTGCACTAATGTTATACTATTTTAATGTCTAGAATGTTACGAAGCTAAATTAGAAATGTGAAGCAAAAAAAAGAAAATCTTTCAATACTAAAGCTTGATAATTTTTCTACTAAAGTTATCTCTCTTGCATTTAAAACTAATTAAGTAGGAACCTTGACTGATGTCTAAAACTGAAAAATTCAAGTAATTAATTCCCGGTTGAACTGACAATTTAATTGATTTTACCTTTGCTCCACTCATATCATACACTTCCATTCTTGCATTACTTTGAGATGATGAAATATACTCTATACGCACTTCATCCTTTACTGGATTTTCAATAATCGTTAAGTTTTTATCCTGTTCTTCGTATTGATTTCTGTAAATTAGGTTTACATACTTCAATTCCTTTTTGGATAGTCCACTTAAGTCAACTTCTCCACCCTCCATGTATATGTTCAGCTTTATTCCCGGATTATCGCTTTTATTTTCAATTCGTGCACCGGGTAAAAAATTTAGTGCACTTCCATGGTTTAACGTCATGTATACTTGTGGTTCTCCCGCCATATCCGGATGGCCGTTTAATATCATGGTATTTGAAATATTGAGGGCAGCATTGTTTCCAATTTCAATGGTTCCACCCGGTAACAATGCAAGCAATCCCTGTTGACTTCTGCCATAGTTTAATGTAGCATCATCTTCTATGACCATTTTACCTCCATTACCAAACAACAGGCAACCTCTCGGACCAAAAAAACTGACCTCTCCGCCTTTGTATGAATATCTATCATTACCCCAAAAGATCAACTCAAAATAAGATGTTAAACAAATACTGCCTCCCCATTGCTGAATATTAAATACATGTCTATCTGTTGTGGAACCAGCAATTAAACCACCTCTCAATTGCGTGTAGGGTTGAAGAAATAAAGAGGATAACCAATCAACCACAATATTAATTGTATCTATCGTACTGGTATTAGGACTTGGCATTACATCAATGTAACTTAAGTTGGCTATACTAGGGAAAGTAGGTTCATGGTAAACTCCTAAATTAGACTGATGCGGAAAGTAATAAAAATACGTTTGAGGACCTGAATTAATTGATGCTTGGATTTCAGTAAATGTATTCTGATCATACGTTTGAACTAATTTCACATTGCCAATTCTTAAATTTGTACCAACCGTATTAGCTGTTGGTTGCATTCTAATAATTATCTCTTTTAAGACAGTCTCATTCGTAATGTTTTGTGTTGGGAAACATGCCAAGAAATTGTAACCATTTAAAAAATATTGCTGGCTATACCCTCCACTGTACCATGTGGTAACAGTTCCACTGCCTGTGGCATCAGGAGTTTCCAAAGCAACGTATATACCGGAACATAATCCATCTTTACAGTTAGCACTAGTGTCTACCAATGGACTAGAAAACCAAGGAAATGCTGTTCCGTCTGCAAAGAAGTTGATACCGAAAACTTCATTGCTATCTAAAAGAACTTGATTGGTAGAATCAAAGACATGGCGAATATAAACCGGCAATGTAGAATCTAAATCATCAAATGCTAAATTCAACCAAGAGCTAGTTGAGTCATATATATTAATGCAGCTGCTGTCTATCGGGCCAAACATGCTTGAGTCTGTGGTTTGATAAGCATACCAATTGGTAAAACCCGAAACCTGCTGTGCAGTGTCTTGCATGCAATCAACCAATTGTCCATTGATATATGGGAAGTTAGCTACATTTATATTCTGACTGTAACTTAAAAAACTAAAAAAAAGAATGCTGAGTGTAAAGACAATGTTCTTGATAAGCATTTGATTTTGATTGGCGTATGCACAATTTAAAAGAAATACAGCAAATTAAAAAGCAATGCTATGGCATTGTGAGGAAAAGATTACAAATTTTAACAATTGAGATTGTTTAATCCTCAAACTTCTCCATTACCCCTTGGCTTACACCGGTAAAAGAAAAACCACCATCATGAAACAGGTTTTGCATGGTTATTTTCTTCGTGTAATCAGAAAACATCATTACGCAGTAAGCTGCGCATTCATCTGCAGATGCATTACCTAATGGACTCATACTTTCAGCATAATTTAAAAATGCATTAAAGCCTTTAACACCACTACCTGCTGTAGTTCTGGTTGGTGACTGAGAAATAGTATTCACACGAACTTTTTTTGCTTCACCATATTGGTAACCAAAACTTCGGGTTATCGATTCTAATAATGATTTGGCATCGGCCATATCATTGTAATCCGGAAACACTCGTTGTGCTGCAATGTACGTTAGTGCGAGTACAGAAGCCCATTCATTCAAAGCATCCATGCTTTTTGCCGTTTGCAATACACGGTGAAAAGACATTGCGGAAATATCTAAAGTCTTATGATACCAATCGTAATTTAAATCAGTGTAGTGTTTTCCTTTCCTAACATTTGGAGACATACCAATGGAATGCAAAACAAAATCTAACTTCCCTCCTAGTTTTTCCTGACTGTCTTTAAACAATTTTTCTAAATCTTCATTACTTGTTGCATCAGCAGGAATTACTTCGGTATTGCATTTATCTGCTAATTGCTGAATGGCTCCCATTCGCATAGCAACCGGTGCATTTGTTAAAGTAAATTCTGCGCCTTCTGCATAAGCTTGTTCAGCTACTTTCCATGCAATAGATTGTTCATCTAATGCCCCAAAAATGATTCCTTTTTTTCCTTTTAGTATTCCGTTTGCCATAGTATTTAGATTTAGCTGTCAAATGTAAAAAATTAACTATTCTATAAAGCAAAAAAAGTCCCACCTAAGTGAGACTTTTTTATTTGAGATTAGGCAATTCTAAGAGTCCATCAGCTCTCTGGCATTTTGAATAGCAATATCGCTAGTATCTTCACCACCAATCATCTGAGCAATTTCTTCTACTCTTTCTTCATCATTTAATTCTTTAAGCCTGGTATAGGTCATTCCCTCTTTTATTTGCTTAAATACTTTTAAATGCTGTTGTCCTTGACTTGCTATTTGCGGCAAATGCGTAATGGTAATTAACTGATGATTTTCACTCATTCCACGCATAAGATTCCCAACTTTTTTGGCTACTTCTCCACTTACACCCGTATCAATTTCATCAAATATAAGTGTTGGTAAGTGTATTACTTTTGCAGTGCTGGCTTTTATGGCTAACATTATTCTAGATAGCTCACCACCTGATGCAATTTGATTTAATGGTTTATATGGATGACCCGGATTAGCCGAGAATAACCAACTAACAGAATCTTTACCATTTGTGTTATACGTTCCATCAACTAACTGTTCTAAATTAATTTTTAATGAGCTAGAACCCATTTTCAATTCAGTTAAGTGATAATAGATTTCTTCTTCCAGAGATGATATAGCAGAGTTTCTTGATTCGCTTAAGTATTGTGCTTTTTCTTCTAACTCAATCTTTACTTCTTCAAATGCATTACTAGTGTTTGTAATCTGATCTTCTAATGAAGTAATTTCATTCAATTCACCCTCAATAGATTCTTTTGTCGCAATTAAATCTGCAGTTGTATTTACCTGATGCTTATTCTGCAATCGGTAAATGGCATCTAGACGTTCTTGTGTAATTTGAATCTTACCCTGGTCGTATTCTATTTCATTATTCAATAGCTCAGTTTCTCTATTTATATCATCCAGTTCTATGATTGTACTATTCAATCGCTCATAAATACCGCCAATACCTTCGTGATGCTTACTTTGTTCTCCTACTTGTTGCAAGAGATACTTTAACTCTTCCAGTACACTACCTTCTCTGTTATTTATAATTTGATTGGTATTATTTAAAGCAGCCTTAATATTTTCAGAATTGGTCATTAAATCGAAGGTTTTTTCCAATTCTTCTTGCTCATTTGGTTGCGGATTTACCTCCTCTAATTCATTAAACTGAAACTTCAAATAATCAAATCTCGCATTGCTTTCTTTTTCCAATTCCATTAAACCGGTAAGCTTGGTTTCTAAACGCTTGAACTCATTATAAGTATTCTTATAATCGTTTAACATTGTACTATTCTGTGCATACGCATCGAGTACCGCTAATTGAAATGCCGGCTTAAGCAATGATTGATGTTCTCTTTGTGAATGCACATCTACAAGCATTGAACCCAACTCTTTTAGAGTACTCAATTTTACCGGTGTATCGTTTACAAATGCACGCGACTTGCCATCTCGGTTAATCTCTCTTCTTAAAATACTTTCACTTTCAAAATCAATGTCGTTCTCACTAAAAAAGGACTGAAACTTCTTCTCATTTAATTGAAAAGTTGCTTCAATTATACATTTCTTGTTTTTGTTTGATAGTTCTTTAGAATCTGCACGCTGACCTAAGATTAGAGATAGCGCACCTAATAAAATTGATTTCCCCGCACCCGTTTCTCCAGTTATAATATTTAACTTCTCACTAAAATCAATTTCTAATTGCTCAATTAGAGCGTAGTTGTTGATAGATAAGTGTTTTAACATGTGTATAGTTAGTTTGATTATGGATTCAAATTACACCATTTAATGCCTGTATTCCACAGCTATTCAGCATTTTATTAACAAAGTTTCATATATTAGCAACTCCCCTGCCTGGTCTATCGCTTTAGTATTATATTTATTATAGGCTGGTTTTATGATACTTACACGTATTATTTTGGAAACAAGAACGTTTCTATTTAAAGCTTTTATTTAATTGACTTTTTTTATGGATAGAAAAGCAAATTTGTTTTTAGTGGGAGCTGCTAAAGCTGGAACAACTTCTTTATTCAGTTATTTTAATCAGCACCCTCAAATATTTTTTAGCCCTTTAAAGGAGCCTAATTTCTTTGCCAAGGACATAGATTCTAAATTGTTTAGCAAAGCGTATAAAAAGCGCAATGACTTTATAAAACCGAATTACTTTGAACATCGTCCTTTACCCCAACATCACATTTCATTTATTAAAGATATTGAACAATATCAATTGTTATTTAAAGATGCCGGCAATGAATCATATTTGGGTGATGCGAGCACCAGTTATTTATACTCTGAGGTAGCTGCAAAAGAGATTAAGCAATACAATGAACATGCCCGCATAATTGTCATACTTAGAAATCCAATTGAACGTGCTTACTCACATTACAAAATGGCCATGCAAGGGGGCTATACCAGTTTGCCATTTATTGATGCAATAAAAAAAGATCAAGCATCAACACAAAAGGGTTTTGGTATTTCTGAATTGTTTATTGAGTTGGGTTTGTATGAACAGCAACTAGAAAGGTATTACAATGAATTTCCGTTTAGTCAAATCAAAGTTATGCTATATGATGATTTGAATGCCAATACAAATGCTGTTTTAAATGATGTATTTGACTGGTTGAATTTAGAGAAAGCACCTGTAAACGTAGATGAACAAAAGAATATAAGTAGACAACCTAAGTCAAAAAAATGGAATAAAATATTGGCAGATACGGGTATTAAGAAAGCAGCATCTACTGTATTGCCTGAACATTTAAAAAGGAAGTTGAAAGGGCTTTACTACATAGCCAACAAAAATGAATATAGCCTAAAAGAGAAAGCGTATTTGTTAGACATTTATAAGGAAAACATTAAAGCTACCGAAAAGCAAATCAACAAAGACTTGAGTAATTGGTACTCGGCTTAATTACCTGAACCAATTTTATCATACTTACTTATGTTGGATGGATCTATCTCCGACATTATAGCTTTTACTCTTGCCTGTTCACTGGGATTGGATTGTGAGAATACATTCACTATTTCATCTGACTTTGCATCAAACAAAACTTCCAACAAAAAACTTCCGGGTCTGTCTCTATGTACTCTTTGCAATCCTTCTATGGATTTAAAAATATTTGACCGGCTAGATTCTCTGTCTTCTCTCATGGTATCTAAGCCTTGTCTGTGATACGAATACATCAAATTTCTTATTGGCTTGTAAATAGGACTTAGCATGTCTTCTGCTAACCAATATCTATTCTTATTAGTCTCAAACGCTTTCCAGCCGCTGTTTCCGCTGCTCGATTGATTTGAAACAATGGTTTGTGCTTTGGAGAAATATTCAGTTCCGCCAAATGATGAATAAGAATCATAATCAATTCCAATAATCATGTATGCATAAAAAGCCAACACATCAATTAGGTTTTCATTTGCAGTAGTTTCATTAAATTCTAATGGCTGAAATTCCAAGTATCGAAAGTTGAAAGAATTATCTAAATGATTTAACATGGTGGTATTATAGTTTGTACCAAATACCGGTCTGCTACTTTGCAATTGAATTTTCCCTCTAAACCTATCGCTGCTGGTTCTCTCTTCTATCGTAATTTGTATGCTACACTCTATCCTTTCCTGATTTAAAAACTTATCATCAGTCCATTTGGTGTTATTCATGAACTCAGTGATTTGAGTCTGTAGCGTTTGGTAAATTTGCTTGTCACTGCTTTGTATCTGTGGTGTAAGAACGGTTACACGGCACCTAAGTTCTTGTGAAAATACATCTTGAGCGAATAAACCTAAAATTAGAAATAAAAGAATCTTTTTCATTAAAGGAGATTTAAAATATGGTCAATTATATCTTGTGCTACTTCAGTTTTTAGTTTTAGAGGATGTTCTACTTCATTCCCTTTTCTATCTATAATGGTCACTTTATTGGTATCCGTTTTAAAGCCGGCACCTTTTTCATTTAATGAATTCAAAACGATGGCATCTGCATTTTTATTTTGCAGTTTCTTCTTTGCATTTTCTAATGCATTATCGGTTTCCATTGCAAAGCCAACCACCACTTGATTCTCTCTTTTTCTACTGCCAATATCAGCCAATATATCCTTGGTTGAAGTTAGATGTAAATCCAGCTCAGAGCCATTCTTCTTAATTTTTTTGTCCACAACTGTTTGTGGTGTAAAATCAGCTACTGCAGCAGCCATCACGGTTATGTTGCTGTTCGGAAAATGCTCTACACATACTTTATGCATTTCTGCCGCAGATACGATGTTTATTCTGTTGATGGAATTATGCTGACCATTCACACAACCTGGACCTGCTACTAATGTTACATCAGCACCTCTATTTGCAAGTTCATTGGCAATGGCTACGCCCATTTTACCGCTACTATTGTTGCTTAAGAAACGAACTGGATCGATCGCCTCTCGCGTTGGCCCTGCAGTTACAAGTGCCTTATATCCTACTAGTGATTGATCTTTTTTTTTACCGCTTAATGACTGAACAATTTCTTCAGGTTCGGTCATGCGTCCCATTCCATTTAATCCACTTGCAAGTTCTCCACTATCCGGTCCAATAATGCTTACGCCATAACTTTGCAACGTACTTAAATTTTGTTGGGTTGATGGGTGTTGATACATGTCTAAATCCATAGCAGGAGCTACCGATACAGAACATTTAGCAGATAAATAAACAGCAGTTAAAAAGTTATCACACATTCCATGGGCCATTTTAGCAATGGTGTTGGCACTAGCCGGTGCAATCAATAAATGATCAGCCCATAGACCAAGTTGAACATGTTCATTCCATGTATCTGTATCAGTGTTTGAAAAATCTGATAATACTTCGTGTTTACTTAAAGTAGAAAGTGTAAGCGGAGTAATAAAATCTTTAGCGGCTTCGGTCATAATTACTTTAACCTCTGCGCCAGATTTAACTAAAAGTCTAACCAGCTCAGCCGATTTGTATGCAGCGATTGAGCCACATACACCTAAAATAATTTTTTTACCGCCAGGTAACATGGCTACTTATATCGAGTTATCCTGTTGAATCGCTTTATTAGCATCAACAGATGGATTACGGTGATAAATATCTCCGTTTAAAAACTCCTCTATGCCAATAATTGTAGGTTTAGGAAGCCTTTCATAGAATTTAGAAATTTCAATCTGCTCGCGATTTTCAAAAATCTCTTCTAAATTATCAGAAGCTGTTCCAAACTCAGCAAGTTTGTTATTTAACTCCTCTTTCATTTCAGATGAAATTTGATTTGCTCTTTTGCTAATAATTGCAAGGCTTTCGTAAATGTTTTCCGTACTCGCATTAAAATCTTTTTGATTACGTGTAACGGTTGTTGTAGTACTAGCTTTGTATTTCATTATCTAACGTTTTATTTCTGTATAGTTGCTGTTGAATTATTGTTTTTTTTTATTTCCTCTAAACTTGCTTCCAAGAATTTTTTTGCCTCTTTAATATTTTCGCCTTCTGGATAAGTAGCTAAATAATTATTGCAATACTTAACTGTAGCCTTATATCTCTCTAATTGCTTTTCTTCAATGCTATTTTTAGCATAAAGGTAAGATGCCTTAAAGCTAAGGTACATGCACTCTTCCTTATATTTGGTACTTGGATAATCGTTTAATAAATTTTTGAAAGCAATGGTAGCTGCTTTATAATCTTCAATATGATAGTACAGTTTAGCTTGGTTGAATGTTTTCGTTTCTAATTTAAAATTTAACTCATCAACCAGTTTATTGCACTCTTCTAATTTTTCACTTTCCGGATATCTATTCGCAAAAAGCTGAAATTGATCTATTGCCCTCAGAGTATTCGTCTGGTCTAATGCAGGTCCGGGAGAATCTAAGTAATAACAATAAGCAACCAAAAATGCACACTCTTCTGCATGTTTACTATGCGGAAAGGTTTGTACAAAATTGGAAAAATGAAATGAAGCCAATAAATTATCTCCAATTCCGTAATTGCACATGCTGTAGAAATAGTAAACTTCTTCAGCTTTGCTTGTGCCCTTATATATCGTAATTAACTCCTCAAATAGGGTTAAAGCGCGATAATAATCCTCTTCTTCGTAGTATTTTTTAGCTTCTGCATATTTGTACTCTAAATCTGTACTTTTCAATACCGATTGATAATGGCTGCAAGAGCTGATTACCAATGTGTTGAGTATAAATAGCAAAAAAACCCCTATTTGGATTTTTTTCATGCGGCAAAGGTACGGTTTTCTTTATACTAATAACGGCTAAGTCAGCCATTTATTGAACTCAATTTGCTAATAATCCCTTTCATTTTCAGGGGCAAATCACTTCTCAGTTTTCTCAATTCCAGCTACTTAAATCTTTATTGATTAATTGACTCAGTTTTGAGATGTCTTGTTTGTATAAATTTCGGAGCTGATTTACTGTATTATCA
>JABDLV010000034.1 GCA_013001815.1 Bacteroidia bacterium | reverse complement strand
TTGGTGATATTAAAGTTACCCTAATGCAAAACAGCGATTGGCAGAATGCAAAAACCAATTTGAAGCCGCTTTTTGTAAATGGACAAATTTTAAAATATGATTACGAAAAGGAAAATACGTTTGAAGGTGGAAATGAATACCGGTATTTTGACATAAGTAGTGTTCGCTTTATGGGCGAAAATATTGGCAATATAGAATCCAACAATTCAGGCTATAGCGCCTTTGTGCGATTTGATAAGCCGCGTTCGTATAAGCAGTATTTTTCTGATGCGGATTTGAACGGAAAGTATTTAGTTCGATTTAATGAAGGAAAAGATTGGCATGTTGAAGCCGATTACATAAAAGTAGAATTCACGCTTTTATATGATGATTTAATGGCAGATGGAGATATCTATATTCATGGACAATTGACCAATTGGCAAATATTGGATGAGGCCAAAATGAGGTATAATGAAGATGAAAGAAGGTATGAAGGCAGCCTTTATTTAAAGCAAGGCTACTATAATTATGCCTATGTATTTGTTGGCGATGAGGGATTAATACCAAATTTCGGGAGAATTGAAGGCAACCACTATGAGACTGAAAATCAATACACTATACTCGTTTATCATAAGTCTCTTCAAAGGCCCTATCAGGAGCTTATTGGCCTGAGTTTCAGCAATTCAGCCAAAGGATATTAGGCTTTCTGCCTGTAGTTTTCATTCACCCAGTAAAACCTATCTTTTATCAAAATAAACTTGATTTTGAGCCAAATCGTTGTATTTTTGAACAGCTGATTGAAATATATTAGAACCTTAAAATCTTTTACTTATGGTTACGGAAGTAACAGCTGGGGTCAAAGTCATGGTCGAGACTTTTTTCCAGCCCACCCATTCAAACCCGGGTCAATCACATTTTGTGTTTGCCTATAGAATTACTATCGAAAACGATAGTGATTACACAATCCGTCTTCGAAGACGACACTGGTACATTGTTGATTCAGATAATGCACGCAGAGAAGTTGAAGGAGAAGGTGTTGTAGGTGAACAGCCATTGATATCACCGGGTGAATCTTACAGATACGTTTCTGGATGTAACCTAAATACCGAAATAGGTAAAATGTTTGGTACCTATTTAATGGAAAGACAACTGGACAAGCAGTTGTTCTATGTAAAAATACCGGAATTTAAAATGATAGTTCCGAGCAAGCTTAATTGAGTGTAATAGTTTTTTTTGGTTTGAAGAAATCCTGTCATCTTTCGATGACAGGATTTTTCTTTTTGTATAAGATGTAAACTGTTAATAAAAAAGCCTTTAGAGTTTTGAACTGGCACGAGTGTTGTTTTAGTTTTGGCAATTATAACTAATAACCAAACAAAAATAATTATGGCAATTTTAAAAGTAATAGAGGTATTAGCTAACTCTAAAAAAAGCTGGGAAGACGCAACTCAACAGGCAGTAACTAAAGCAAGCAAAAGCGTTAAAAACATAAAGTCAGTTTATGTACAAGAATTTAGTGCTTTGCCGGGTAAAACGGGTAAAATAGCTGAGTTTCGTGTAAATGTTAAAATCACTTTTGAAATAAAGTAAACTTTAGAATTCATTAGAAAAGGCAGGTAATTTAAATTACCTGCCTTTTTTAGTTTTTGGTATTTGAAATAATATGCATATCCCTTTGAGGAAAAGGAATCTTGATTCCGTATTCAATAAATTTGTCATTGACAGAAAAGCGTAAATCACTTTTAATGTTTTCTATTCTAAAAATATTCTCGCTGTAGAACCATAATCTGAAATTAAGAGAAGAATCTGCAAAATCGGTAAATTGAACAACCGGTGGTGGGTCTTGAGAAAGTGATGGATGTTCATGCGCACACTCAATAAGCAATTTTTTCACTACATCAACATCAGAACCATAAGCCACACCAACATCTACATTAAATCTAGATTTTGTTTGAATATGGCTCCAATTGGTAACAGGGTAATTTACAAACTTAGAGTTGGGTATAATTAATATGATGTCATCTCGGCTAATCATTTTGGTGGTTCGTAAATTGATTTGAAGCACTCTGCCAATTATTTCATCGGTTTCAATCACATCTCCTACTTGAATGGTTCCTTCAAATAGTATGATCAGCCCACTAATAAAATCGTTGAAAATTTGCTGTATTCCAAAACCAAGCCCAACCAATAGCGCTGCTGCACCGGCTACTAAATAATCTAGTTTAAATCCAATGCCGGCCAATGCCAATGATATAGCAATAATCCAAACAAGGTATTTTACAATTTGAAAAAAGGAATAGGTTCGGCCTTTATCTAGTTTTCTAGATTTTATTTGTCTCTGAATAACCTTCTTGATTATCCAAAGCAAATAATAGGCTATGATGAAAATGATTAAAACCTTAAAAACCTCAGCAATGGTAACATCCACTTCTTCAAATTCAACTAGTTTATAATTAAAAATTTCTTTCACAGCAGCTGTTAATTACCTTGTGTTTTTATGCAATTATATGCAATTCAAAAATACTATATTTGACATTGATTGATAAATTATTTACACATAAATGATAAAAGTTTTAATACCAACAGATTTTAGTAAGCCATCAAAAGCGGCAATAAGCTATGCATTAAAATTGGCCCAGAGCATGGATGCTGAGCTTACGCTTTTTCATGCAATTGATGCTCCTTCACATAGCTCTACATTAATGCGTGACATTGATGATATTATATCAAAAGATGCTAAAGAGGATTTTGAGAATTTTTATTTACAAGTTAAAGATGAGCTGGATATTAAGAATGAAATGTCCAGGGAAATGAGTGTAGGGAAGCCACATGATGCAATTAATGAGTATTGTGATGAAAATAATATGGACATCATTGTAATGGGAAATACCGGGGAAGGCGCCATGCACAAATTATTTATGGGAAGCAACACTCAAAGGGTGATAGAAGAGAGCAGTATTCCGGTAATTGCTGTTCCTCATAATTCACCAGTAAATGACATAAAAGAAATTGTGTATGCAACCGACATGCAAGACACTTCTGATGAGTTACAAAAACTAGTAAACTTTGCTCGTTACTTAAATGCAAACATTAGTGTATTGCATATTTACAAAAATGAATCGGATGTCAATAAGTACGAAAACGCAATTATAGAGGCAGAATTAAAACAGAAACATGATTATGAGAAAATTCATTTTCATACGGAAGTGAACAGTGATATTGAAGATGGTATTGCACACTATGTGATAGCTAAGCGAGCAGATTTATTGGCCATGTTTGCTAAAAAACGTTCCTTTTTTGAGCGTTTGTTTGAAAAGAGTTTTACACAAAATATTGCTGATGAAAATGATTTGCCCTTGTTTATATATAAGAAAGATGGTTCTAATAATGATTCTGCCTCTTCTTCCTAGGACTCAAAGTAGCACTGAGCTTTCTAATTTTGTATATTAGTATTATTCATAAAATCCCTTTAATCCATGAAAAAATTATCAATTATTTTAACTGCTTTATTTTTTATTGCAGTACTAGAAATTAATGCACAAGAAAATGCAGTAACCGGCATTGATTTTGAAAAAGGAACCTGGACTGAAATTGTTGCTAAAGCAAAAGCGGAAAACAAACTAATTTTTCTTGATGCCTATGCATCATGGTGTGGACCATGTAAGCACATGGCAAAGAACATTTTTACTCAAGAAGAGGTTGCTGCATTCTACAACCGGAACTTTATAAATGCTAAAATAGATATGGAAAAAGGAGAGGGTGTAGAAATTGCGAAAAAGTATAATGTGAAGAGCTATCCAACATTTTTATTTATAGATGGAGATGGTAGCGTAATGCATCAGGCCTGTGGTGTTAAAGAGGCAAAGCCTTTCATTACTCTTGGTGAAACCGCATTTGAAGATCACAGAACTACAAGTGCTTTTATGAAAAACTTTGAAGGATCTGAATTGACAGTAACATTTATGAATGATTATTTGAATGTTTTAAGTGATGCATGCATTTCTACTAAAGAACCATTAAGTACATATTTCAATAAATATCCGGTTCAAGAATACATGGATTTTGAAAATATATCTCTGTTCTTAGAATATGTAAGAGACAATAAAAATCCCATGTTTCAAGAATTGGTGAAAAAGCAATATGATTTTCATGAGACATTAAATAATGATCAAGTAGATAACAAGTTAATTGATGTGTACTCCTACAGTTTTAAGTTAGCATCAAGAAATAAAGACAAAAATGAATTTGATAGGTTGCAAAGAGAGATTATTGCAAACAAGCTAATTGTAAGTGAAGAATTAATGTTAAAAAGCGATATGATTTGGTATAGATATCAAAAGAACTGGGGCAAATATGCCAGTACGGCTAAGTCTTATGTGCCGGCATTTGCTATAGATGATTATCGAGAATTGAATTCTATTGCCTGGGCGTTTTATGAAAATGTTGAAAACGAGGAAGCCTTAACCAACGCATTAGGTTGGATAGAGACTAGCTTAAAACTAAAATCAGAGTATAGCAATATGGATACTTATGCTGCACTTCTTTATAAACTAGGTAAAAAGGAAGATGCTTTAAATGCAGCGCACAAAGCAATGAGAATGGCAGAAGAAGAAGGTATCTCTGCAGTTGATACAGATGAGTTAATTGAAAAAATTCATGCTCTGTAACTAACTTATTGCTTTCTTAATTCTTAATAATTTATCAAGCAAACTTTCTAATTGATCTAGAGGAAGCATATTTGCACCATCAGATTTTGCTTCGGATGGATTGGGGTGTGTTTCAATAAAAATCCCATCTGCTCCGGCTGCAATGCCTGATTTAGCAATGGTTTCAATTAGTTGAGGCAAACCACCTGTTACACCACTAGCTTGATTGGGTTGTTGTAATGAATGTGTAACATCTAAAACAACAGGAACATTAAACTTTTGCATTTCCGGTATACCCCTCATATCAACAACTAAATCCTGATACCCAAAGGTGGTTCCTCTTTCAGTTACTAAAATATTCTTATTGCCGGTTGAAGCAACTTTATCAATTGCAAACTTCATTGCTTGGGGTGATAAGAACTGACCTTTTTTAATATTTATAATTTTATTGGTTTTTCCTGCAGCTACCAATAAATCTGTTTGTCGACATAAGAAAGCAGGAATTTGTAAAATGTCTGCATGCTTGGCAGCGTTGGCAGCTTCTTCTTCAGTATGAATATCTGTAACTATTGGTAATTGATGAGTTGCTTTTACTTTATCCAAGATAATTAAAGCTTCTTCATCTCCAATGCCGGTATAGCTGTCTACTTTAGATCGGTTTGCCTTTCTATATGACGCTTTAAAAACATATGGTATCCCAAGTTTAGCTGTAATAGATTTTACTTTTTCAGCAATTTGCATTACCATTTCTTCGCTTTCAACAACGCAAGGTACTTCAAGTAAAAAGAAGGTATCTTTCTTTATTAAATCTTCTACAGATATATCATTCATAGCAGCAAGTT
>JABDLV010000203.1 GCA_013001815.1 Bacteroidia bacterium | reverse complement strand
TTCATCCGATTTAATTCGTGTTCTTAAGAATACATCATCATCAATATGCTCACCCAAAATAGCAGGTGTTCCGTTTTTAAAAATGTAAAAAAACGGTTCCTTCTCAGGAGTCATAAAAACATCCGGGTGTTGATTGAGGTAGTGATACAGTGAGGTTGTGCCAGATTTTTCTGCACCTATAATTAGAAAGTTTGGTCGATTTATATTCCCCATAAAATGAACACAATACGCTTTTTTGAAGCAGTTGGTAATATTACAAATTATAAAAGCTAAGGTGGATTATTTCAGCCCTCATTCATCAAATTATTAAGATGAAGAATGGGTAAAGTCAATTAGATACATCCATGATTAGTCGAGCATTCTCTTATTAATTTTCGTATTTTTGTAGCGCCTAAAAAGGAGCTTTAATAGGCAATTTTATAGGTTTAGAAGGCAAATCACATAAAATATTAATAATGAACGATTTATTTGACAAAATAGCCCAAAACAGAGGTCCTTTAGGAATGCATGCAAAAGATGCCCACGGGTATTTTATGTTTCCAAAATTAGAAGGGGAAATCTCAAACAGAATGGTTTTTAGAGGAAAAGAGCGCCTAATCTGGAGTTTGAACAACTATTTAGGACTGGCTAACCACCCTGAAGTGAGAGAAGCTGATGCTCAGGCCGCTAAAGATTGGGGTTTAGCTGCACCAATGGGATCTAGAATGATGTCCGGTAATACCCGATTGCATGAAGAGTTAGAGGCAAATTTATCAAACTATCTTAAGAAAGAAGACACCATACTTTTAAACTTTGGATACCAGGGAATACTTAGTGCTATTGATGCATTAGTTGATAGACATGATGTGATTGTGTATGATTCAGAATCTCATGCTTGTATTATTGATGGAGTTAGATTGCACATGGGTAAACGTTTTGTGTATCCTCATAATGACATAGATAATTTAAAAGTACAATTAGTGCGTGCTGAAAAAATTGCCAAAGCCAATAACTCAGGTATACTGGTTATTACTGAAGGGGTATTTGGTATGAGTGGTAATATGGGTAGGTTGAAAGAAATAGTTGAATTGAAAAATCAATTTAACTTTAGATTGATGGTTGATGATGCGCATGGCTTTGGTACCATGGGTCCTACGGGAGCTGGTGCCGGTGAAGAGCAAGACGTTCAAGATGGAATTGACATATACTTTGGAACCTTTGCAAAAGCAATGGCTTCAATAGGTGCATTTATATCAAGTAATGAAAACGTAATTGAGTTTTTAAGATATAACATGCGTTCTCAAATATTTGCTAAATCTTTACCAATGCCATTAGTTGTTGGTGCGCTTAAACGTTTAGAATTAATTCAAAAGAATACTGAATTAAAAGATAAACTTTGGACTATAGTGAATGCTTTGCAAAACGGTTTAGTAGAAGCCGGCTTTAACATAGGAAGTACAGAAGCTTGTGTTACTCCGGTGTATTTAAATGGTACCATACCTGAAGCAACTAATCTAATTCTCGATTTAAGAGAAAACTTTGATATTTTCTGTTCAGGTGTTGTTTACCCGGTTGTTCCAAAAGGGATTATAATCTTAAGATTGATTCCTACTGCCGTTCACACGCTTAAAGATGTAGAAGAAACCATTCATGCCTTTAGATCTATTAAAGGAAAACTGGATTCGGGAGTCTATAGAACTGAAAAAATTGTAACGGCTTAAGTAAAATTAGCTACTTCAAGTAATCTTTATTAGCGTATAAAAATCAGCCAAATAGGTTGCTGAAATATCTATGCCTATTGTTTCCATTCTGTATTCTGTAACCTTTTAGTGATTTCAGGTGTAAAAAGAGATAAACCTACCAAAAATCGCTGATGAAAATCAGCCGGAGCTGGACCCCGTTCACTCCGAAACTTTTAAGCCTGTTCCTGTTCATTGCACTCAGGCCTTTCCGATTCCGATTGGAGAGGCCTTTTGCTTTTTTAGGCATTCACGGTATACATTTCCTTCAACTTGGAAACTGCATAGTCCACTTCTTCTTTTGTGTTGAATTTAGAAAATGAAAAACGAATAGATGGTCTGCTGGAATCTACTTTCAATGCATTCAATACATGCGAACCGGTATTTGAACCGGATGAACAAGCACTTCCTCCTGAAACACCTACACCGGCAATATCTAAATTGTAAATCATCATTTCAGCCATGCTGTTAGACGGTAGGCAAACATTTAACACCGTATACAATCCGTCATTCATACACCCTCCATTAAAAGTAGCTTCAGGTAAATGCTCTTTAATTTGCTCGGCCATATAATTCTTAACAGATTCTATCTTAGTACGATCAGTTTCCATGTCTCTATGTGCTATTTCCAGAGCTTTTGCCAGCCCCACAATGCCATATACATTCTCCGTTCCACCGCGCATATTTCTTTCTTGTGGACCCCCGGTAATAAATGGTCTAACCTTTATTCTGCTGTTAATGTATAAAGCTCCTACTCCTTTTGGTCCGTGAAACTTGTGAGCAGCACACGTTATAAAATCAACATGCTCTTGCTCTAAATTATGTTCATAATGCCCAACACTTTGCACTGTATCAGAATGAAAAATGGCATTGTATTTTTTACAAAGAGCACCTACTTCATTTATGGGTAAAATATTACCTACTTCATTATTTGCGTGCATTAATGAAACAAAGGAATTGTCGTGACTAGACAATAAATTTTCCAGTTCACTTATAATCACATTACCATCCTCATCTATCGGAACAATACTCAATTTTATATGTCCACGCTGCTCTAAATCCTCTAA
>JABDLV010000009.1 GCA_013001815.1 Bacteroidia bacterium | reverse complement strand
TCATGCTCCCAAAAACCATAGGAGTTTACATTATAATATTCAGCAAACAAATCAAATCCTTCACCCAGCAAATTTTTCAATTCTTCTTCTTTCCACACATAAAATTTCCCTTCTACTCCTTCACTGTCTGCATCATAAGCAGAATAAAAGGCTCCGGTTTTATCCATCATTTCTCTTTTTACAAATGCACAGGTTTCATACACTGCATCTTTATACATTTGCTTTGGATAAACCTGATATGCTTCACTATACAGCGATACCAACTGTGCATTGTCATACAACATTTTTTCAAAGTGTGGCACTTTCCAAATTATATCTGTAGAGTAACGTGCGAACCCACCACCTAAATGGTCGTAAATACCACCCATTGCAATTTTATCCAAGGTTGTTTCTAAATACTCTGTAAGTTTTGTGTCTTGTTTAAAATAATTGTAACGCAATAGGTACTGATAGTTGTTTGGTATAGGAAATTTAGGAGCACGATTTGGTCCACCGTTGTTATAATCAAACTTCTTTGACCAGTTATCATACATATTGTCTAAATCAGCAATATCAAATGCATCATTAGATGTATTTAATGGAATTAATTCTGCTTGCTTTACTCCACCCGTTAATTTGGTGGCATACTCCATCACTTTTTCCGGGTCCTCATCATAAATTTGTGAAATATTTTCCAGTGCTTCAGTCCATTTCTCTTTTGGAAAGTAAGTTCCACCAAAAACCGGTCTTCCGTCAGGCAAAGCAATGCAGTTAAGAGGCCATCCTCCACTACCGGTCATTAGCTGAACAGCCGTCATGTAAATTTGATCTATATCCGGTCTTTCTTCCCGGTCTACTTTAATATTAATAAAGTTGTCATTCATAATGGATGCCACCAAACTGTCTTCAAAAGACTCTCTTTCCATAACGTGGCACCAATGGCAAGCACTGTATCCTACGCTAATAAGCAATAACTTATTTTCATCTTTCGCTTTTTGCAAAGCTTCATCACCCCAAGGATACCAGTTAACGGGATTATGTGCATGTTGCAATAAATAAGGACTGGTTTCATTTACCAGAGCATTAGAATATTTATGTTTGGTATCTGTATTCATTTCACCATTGTTTGTATGAGAAGAATTATTCGTAGTGCAAGAATTTGCACTACAAACAAACAACACAGCCATTCCCAGAATAATTCTACTCATTATTTTTTGTTCTATTCAAATATACGAATCTGTAATGCTTAATTCTTCAACTGAGATAATAATATAGCGTTGGCAATTGCTACGTTTAATGATTCTGCTTCCCCATACTTTGGTATGGCAATTTTTTCATCCGCCAGTGCATATAATTCTTCTGATACACCATGCGATTCACTTCCCATCAATAGAATCTTTTTTTCTTTATTGCTATTGTCAATGGCTTGACTGCCCTTTGCATCAGCTAACAACACCTTATAAGAATGACCGTTTTTTAAATTGTGTAACTCAGTGCCAAGGGAAGCATAATGTATATTCACCCTAAAAACGGAACCCATACTGGCTTGTATTACTTTGGGATTATATAATTCCACACAATTTTCAGAACAAATAATTTGAGTAACTCCAAACCAATCGCAGGTTCTAATAATGGTTCCAAAATTTCCTGGATCATTGATACCGTCTAACGCAATAATTATTTCTGCATTTCCATACACCCCTTTTTCTTCAAACTGATGAACTACCGCTATAACTTCGGGAGCAGTCTTTAAACTACTGATTCTCTCCATGTCTTTTGCCCCTGCCACTACTCTTATAGATTCATCTATTACTTGATTCCACTCATTAAAAAAAACATCAGTTGCAATTACATGTTTTATATTTGCATCAGACCGCATGCTTTCCTCCACCAATTTTCGACCTTCTACCAAAAAAACTCCCGCCTCATTTCTAAATTTCTTTTTGCCAAGAGAGGTAAAAATCTTTAACTGACTTTTTGGTATCATTTATGCAATTATTTATTAGATCCTGTTAAAAATTTCTTTTTACTAACAGAGCCAACAAGATAATATATCTAACTTTATGCACATTAATTGGTCTAATAGATTAATGAAGAGAATTCTATTGTACTTATTACTGGTTTCTTTTTTAGGAACTGCATGTAATCCAACCAGAAAGCTGGCTGAGAACGAAAAGCTTTTATTAAAAACAAAAGTTAAAACAGACCAATCTAAGTACAATGATGAGCTGAAAGCCATCATAAAGCAAAAACCCAATCGTAAAATGCTGGGAATTTTACGCTTTAACCTTGGGGTTTACAATCTATTTGCAAATACAGATGAAGATACTTTAAACTGGATTTCTAGAACGGTAGGAGAACCACCTGTTGTATTGGATACAGTGCTAACGGAACGCACCAGCAAACAAATGAGTTTGTATATGCAAAACAGAGGTTATTTTAATTCGGTGGTAAAAGATTCAACCTGGTACCGTGGAAAAAATGATAACAAGGCCATTGTTTTGTATAAAATCAAATCCAAGATACCTTATACCATTAGAGAGTTAAATTACAATGTGGTTGATACTTCGGTTGCAAAACTAATTGAAGCAGACAAAAAAAACAGTTTACTAAAACTCGATGACAATTTTGATTCTCGGGTAATGCAATTGGAACGGAACAGAATTACGAACATGTTAAAAAACTTTGGTTATTACTTTTTTAACCAAGAGTACATTACGTTTAGGGTAGACAGTAGTTTAAAAAATCATCAGGTAAAATTGTTTATGGATGTAGCCCCTGAAACAGTTTTAGATGAAATAAGCGGACAACCCCTGGTAGTGCCCCATAGCGCATACTATTTAAACAACATTTATATACGGACTGACTATGACCCTTTGCGTAAAAATATTGTTACAAAATTATTCTCTAAAAAGTTCAATGACTATACTTTTGTTTCAGCAGATACAATGCAATACAACCACTGCATTTTATCGCAACATATGTTTTTGAATAAAGGTGGCTTATACAAACTAAAAGATCTAGAAAAAACATATGAAAAACTTGCCGATTTAGGTGTGTTTAAGTTCATCAATATTGAGTTATTCAAAGACACCACATCGGATGCAAGTAGTAATTTATTGAATGCAAACGTGTATTTAACTCCACGTAAAAAACAAGATTATTCTTTTGAAATAGAAGGGACAAGAAGTGGCAGTGACTTTGGTATTTCAGGCAACGTTGTATACAGAAATAAAAATACATTTAAAGGTGCCGAGTTAATGCAAATTAAACTAAGAGGTTCAGTTGAAGCAACCAGAAGTTTATCACAGGACGATACCAAACTTGTTTTTAACACGTATGAAATTGGACCCGAAGTTAGTTTAACCATACCTAAACTGTTGTTGCCTTTTACCGGTTGTAAAAAAACTAAAAACGCGAATGCTTTTACTGTATTCTCTACCAATTATAATTTAGAAAACAGACCTGAATTTAGGAGAACCATAGCCAACTTAAGTGCAGGTTTTGGAAAAAAATTGGGAAAATATTGGGAAGGACGATTATACTTTGCTGATTTAAATTTTGTAGACGTAAGCTTGTCTGATAATTTCAGAGATTTATTAAATAATATTGGTGACCAAAGTTTAATAGACCAATTTGAAGATCATCTTATTCCCAGTACTAGACTATCGGTTGTTTTTAATAATCAGAAACTGGGAAGAAACAGTGATTTTCTATTTTTTAGAACAGACATTGAGTTTGCCGGAAATGCTTTGTCATGGATTAATGAAGGAAGAAATGCTGACCTAAATGCTGATGGCAAATTTGAAGTGTTGGGAATACAATACTCACAGTATTTTAAACCTGAATTTGATTTAAGATATTATCAATATATAAACAAGCATAGCACCATGGTATGGCGCATTAGCCCTGCAATAGGCATACCCTACAAAAACTCTAATGTATTACCATACGAAGAAAGTTTTTGGGGAGGTGGACCCAATGACTTAAGAGCATTTAGAACACGTAAATTAGGTCCGGGTGGTTTTGATGAAGATGATAAGGTATTGAGAAATGGAGAGATAAAACTAATCTCTAATATTGAGTACCGTTTTGATATTGTAGACTTCTTAAAAGGAGCAGCCTTTATTGATGCAGGAAATGTTTGGTTAAAAAACGAAGACTCTGCTAAACCAAATGCACATTTTGATACCAGTCGTTTTTTAGAAGAAATTGCTTTTGGAACCGGTATTGGTTTAAGGTGGGATTTCACTTATTTCATTTTTAGGCTGGATGGAGCCATAAAAGTTAGAGACCCTTCTAATGTAGATGCCGACCGATGGGTAATTGGAAATGCTAAACCAAAAGATGTAAATCTAAATATAGGAATCGGATATCCATTTTAAACTATTCTATATCAATATTTTACAATTACAAAACGCGCGCTGAAATATTTACTATTTTTGGTCGAAATTTTCAACTAAAAGCATTTAACCCAGAATGAGTATTGATAGAATAAGCCAATTATTAGGCAGTGACGCAGATAAACTTCTAAACCACACATCTAAGACTATTAGCAAAGACATGTTGCATAAACCGGGTCCGGAATTTGTGAGCAACAGCTTTGGTATGAGTAACAGAAGTGAAGATGTAACAGACAATTTACATCGAATATACAAGCATGGCAGATTAGGTGGAACAGGTTATGTTTCTATTTTACCTGTTGACCAAGGAATTGAACATAGTGCAGGTGCATCTTTTGCACCGAACCCCATTTACTTCGACCCTGAAAATATTGTGAAGCTTGCCATGGAAGGTTCGTGCAATGCAGTGGCCAGTACCTTTGGTGTATTGGGCATGGTTAGTGGAAAGTACGCAGATAAGATTCCATTTATTGTTAAGGTAAACCATAACGAACTACTTACTTACCCCAATAAATTTGACCAGATCATGTTTGGTACGGTTAAAGGTGCTCATGACATGGGTGCAGCTGCAATTGGTGCAACCATTTATTTTGGCTCTAAAGAAAGCAACAGACAGATTGTGCAAATTGCAGAAGCGTTTCAACATGCACATGAGTTAGGTATGGCTACCATACTTTGGTGCTACTTAAGAAATAATGACTTTAAGAAAG
>JABDLV010000263.1 GCA_013001815.1 Bacteroidia bacterium | reverse complement strand
TCAAAATTTAATCCATCCCTGCTTCTTTCAATAGTAAAGTAATCGTTATTGATTTCAGTTGCGGTGCTCCAATTCAGTAATACTCTGTCTTCTAAATACTCACCGGTAAAAGAAATTAATTCTATAGGTAAAGGAGTAGTAAATGGCCAGTTTACTAAAACACTTGGTGTACCATAAGCGCTTCCTCTTTCATTTGCATAAGTGTTGCCATTAATATTATCCATTCCGTATTTAAACGCAAAAACCCTGTAATAATAACGTAGCCCATTCATAACAGTATTATCTGTAAACGTATTGATGGTTGAACTATTTACAATTCCTATTACTGAAGAACCAAAACCCATTGGTTGACCTAGCATATAACTTGTTCCATCGACCGGTGAACCAAAAAAGTTGAACGTGTTTCGTAAAATTAAATATTTGATAACTCCATCAGCAGGGTAAGGATCAACAGCCGGTGTCCAACCAAAAGTTATGCTTCCAGGAGCGCCTGCTAACACCGTTGTTGGAAATATGGAAGCCGCAGTAAAACTGGGCTCTCTTATAAAGCGCCAGAAGTTTTTGTTGGTGGCGCTATTTGCAAGCCCAAATGTATTGGTAGCAGAAACATTGGTAAATGCAATTCCCGAAATACAACTTCCACCAAATCCATAATCGGTTAATGTACTTCCAGGTGTTATGCTAACGGTTTGTCCATTTAACAAGCCTGATGCATGATTTATTTTTGGGCAAGAGATAGGCCCCCAAGATGACCCCGGAGAACTTTTATGTGAAAGAGCGTGAACATGGTTTCCTGATGCGTTTCTTAACTGAATAATATCTCCTCCGGATGCAATATTCATGGTATTATCCAGTCCACCACCAAATGCGCCACCATTAAAATATAAAGTATCTTCTAAACAAAGTTCTAAATAACCATCTGAAGGATCTGTATCTAATACATAGGGTGTACCGCTTACATTTGTACATCTATGTCTTAAAACAATAATAGTACCTGCACGAATGTGCTGCCAAAATGGAATGTTATTAAAGTTGACATGTGGCTGCCAAGATGTTTGTGCATTGTTATTATCCCGAATGCTATAGTTTCTTAAATCTACATTATCACCTACAACAAAAAGTTCTGTCCATTCATTATACTGCGCGTTTACGCCAATAGCAGTAGTATAATTCATATACTCGCTTACAACAATTTGCGCAAATGACTTACCATTAATTAGTAGTAAACCAAAGACGGCAAATCCAATAAGATATTTTTTGTATTGCAAAGGCATTTTGAGCTAGTTATCTGAATGAAACAATTAGCTCTACAAAAATACCCAAAAACCAGGCCGAATCTGTTAAATTTTGGTAAACTTATTGTTAATTAAGTTGCTGTTTTTCAAGTCTTTAATTAGAATATTGTATAATCCCGAAGGCAAACTATACACATTTATGTTTCTATATATGCCTGAAAATGCATCTTTTAACACTAGTTGGCCCTGCATATTATATATATACATGGTGTAATCTGAATACTCATCAAGCTTAACATGCAAATAATCTAATGCCGGATTTGGATAGATTAACAGCTCAGTGTCATCCACATTTTGTATGCCAACAGTTCCTGTACAATTATCTTCTGGATGTGCATTAATCATGGCTCCACTAAATATTCCAATAGGGAATGATACGGTTGACCAGTTTGATGGAACATCATTACTTACAGTTTCATCACATAATGACAATGAATAACCAAGCCCATCTGCCAAAGTATCCCATGGTGCAGAGTCATCATATTCTACTTCATCAATTAAGGTTCCTTCTGAATTAGAAATTGCAACTTTTTCTCCTCCATTATTTAGTGATTCAAATTGATTTAACCACTCGACAGAATTAATTCCGTAAAATGCATCGCTGTATGCCTTGTATCTGGTAAACACTAAATAACCACCTGCACTAATTGTTAAGTTTGATGGGAATGTAAGTGCAAGTCCTGAAGAAAATCTCCAGCCACCAATATTTACATCTATGTTATCTAAGTTTTTAATTTCTAAAAACTCTAATGAATCGGTACCGGGATTATTATACATTATTTCTGTAATAATAATATTGGCAACAGTATTATTATAAACAATGGTAAAATCTTGTGGTGCAGCCATTGCGTTACCTGCCATATCTTCTATATTATCTACCACTAATGTGTACCATGTACCATTTGTTAAAGGAGTTGCTAATGTTATTAAAACTGAATCATTATTGCTAAACCGGGCAGCACTTGCAATTGCAGGTAAGCCGGTATAGTTTGTCATTACATCTGCCGTTCCGTTCAATGGCTCATCAAATCCTACTTTAATGGTAGATGCATCTACAACAACGGCTCCTGTAACTAATGGTGGTACAACATCAGCTCCCGTAGTATCAAAAGCAAATTCATCTAACAATAATTTTGCTGTAGTACCAGAACCACTACCTCTTGTGCAAAATATTCTCATTATTACATTAGATGCTTGGTTTGTATTGAAGGGGAAATTATATGTATACTGATTATACTGTGTATTAGCGTTTGCAAAGGTAGAGTCGTTTCCTATTTGAACGGGAATTGAATAAGTGGATCCTCCATCAATAGAAGTTGATACCCTTACAATAACAGGTCTTGTACCAGTGCCATTTGCTTCTGACGCAGCGTAAAATGTGCAAAATGTATTTGCATACCCGTTTAAGTCTAAATCAACTTTTATCTCCGGACTAAAACTACTTGTGGGTATAGCGGCACAAGCAGAAACACTCATTGCCGGGTTATTGCTATCCTGAAATATTCTGTTCGATGTAGCAACTGTGTTACCC
>JABDLV010000230.1 GCA_013001815.1 Bacteroidia bacterium | reverse complement strand
GGAAGATTTCATTAGTCAAAAGGCAACAGCAATAATGATATTAGGAAAGTACTTGGTTAAACTGATTTTTCCTCACCCACTTTCTTTTGACTATTCATACAATCAAATACCAAATGTTGGTGTTGGTAATTGGCGCTTCTTGCTGGCCTTTGTGGCTTATGCCGCAATGAGTGTGTATGCAATAATGAAGTTTAAAAGCAGAGATGTCTTTGCATTTTGTATTCTATTCTTCTTTGTTACCGTTTCGCTGGTTTCAAACGTGGTTATACTTATTGAGTCTGTATTTGGTGAGCGCTTTCTATATGTGTCTTCATTGGCATTTTGTTTAGCCGCTGCCATACTCCTTGCACGAGCGTTTAAAGTGGATTACAAAAAACATTTCTACAAAAACTTTGGAGACTTACTAAAACACAGCACGGCATTTACGGCAGTGCTTGCAGTGATACTTACATTATATTCCTTCAAAACAGTAACACGCGCTGCACAGTGGAAAAATAATATTTCGCTTTTAGAAAATGACATTAAAGCTTCGCCAAACAGTGCTCGAGTGCATTATGCCTATGGCAGTGCCATTGTAATTGAGGGTGCGCTAAAGGAAGAAGATGAAGTTAAAAAACAAGAAATGCTCGATAAGGGAATTGTTCATTTACAAAGAGGTGTTGAAATTTTACCCACGTATTCTGATGCCTTTTTTCACATGGGTGTAGCATATAAAGAGAAGAAAGATTATGCTAACGCCATTAAAGCATTTGAGCGTGCTCGTTTAAATAAAACCTGGGATGACCCTGAGTTCTACATTGCCTCCGGTATTGCTTATGGCTCTGCAGGTCAACCGCTAAAGGGCATTGAAGACCTTAACACTGCCATAAAATATAAGAAAGACGCAGGCGATGAAATCTATAATAATCTGGGAATCTATTATTGCGATGCTGGAATGTATACAGAATCATTGGCCGCGCTAAATAAGTGCATTGAACAAGACCCAAACAATGAAAAGGCATTTTATAATACAGGGAATACTTATGCCAAAATGAACAACTTTACCACTGCAATAAATTTTTATGCCAAAGCAATAGAGCTAAAACCTGACTATACAGATGCATATAATAATACGGGGAACTCTTATGCACAAATGCAAAACTACCCAAAAGCCATTGAGTTTTATAATAAAGTAATTGAGCTAAGCCCAAACAATACCAAAGTCTTATTCAATATTGGTATTACACATTATGCACTAAAGAATTACCCTAAGGCCATTGAGTTCTTTACCCGGGTTACCCAAATAGAGCCAGGCAATGCCAATGCTTACTACAACCTTGGTAATACTTACAGAGATATTGGCGATATTGCAAACGCAAACTTAAACTTTCAAAAAGCCAGACAGCTCGGTTTAAACATATAATGCGCATACTTTTTTATTTTATCCTTGTCTTATTTTTAGCATTCTCTTCTTGTTCGAACAGTTCGCCTGTGCAGCAAGAAAAATACTATTTCGATTTAATTTCGTATTTTAATACACAGGTTGATGAGCTTAATAACCTAAACCCCGATGTACATAAATCTATTACCAAAAACGGTGAGATGGAAGAAAAAACAATTTCAGATATTGATTGGCAGCAAGAGCTAATGGCATTTGTGCAAGCAGACATCAATAAACCCGCCTGGAAAAGTTTATATGAAGTAGACACAACAGTTGTCTCAAATGGTCTGGTAATTAAATACGCTGCATCTGATGAAAAGCTCACTACTAGAAGCTTAGAGGTAAGCATAAGCAATGAAAACGAAATTAGTAGAATAGAAATAAATACTCAGCCGGATAAGAAAATATACTTTGCCAACACCAACATGGTGTATGTGCCGGGCAAAAATTATTCTATTCAAACCGAACAAAACCTTGTACTATTCGATAAAGATAACTTTAACGTTAAGGCAACTATAATTCAATAAACATGTTAGAAGTAAAAGCAATTGCACTGGCCCTGGGTATTTGGCGTGCAGCTTTAGTGCTACCCGAAAATGAACTCCCGTTTAATATGATGGTGAATGATAATAATGGTTCTCCCACCATTACCATTGTAAATGCTGAAGAACAAATTGAAGTAACAGACATTGTTTTTAAAGAAGATTCAATATTCATTTACTTACCGGTTTTCGAATCAGAAATAATAGGTACCTACACTGAAAAGGAAATAAATGGGGTTTGGACAAAATACAATGATCCCGAAAGGGCTATTCCTTTCAAGGCTACGCATGGCGTTAAAGAGCGTTTTATAACCCAAAATGATGCATCATTTGATGTAACAGGTAAGTGGGAAGTCTGGTTTAGTAAGGATACGGAAGATGAATACAAGGCAGTCGGTATTTTTAAGCAAAACGGGAATAAGGTTACCGGTACCTTTTTAACCGAAACCGGTGACTACAGATACCTAGAAGGGGTGGTTGAAAACAACTCTTTAAAACTCTCTTGTTTTGATGGCGCACATGCTTTTTTGTTTACTGCAAATATTATTGGTGAGTATATGTTAGGCGATTTTAAATCAGGAGCACACTGGTCTGAACCTTTTGTAGCGCAAAAAAATGAAAACGTTGAATTAACAGACCCATTTAAATTAACCTACTTAAAAGAAGGTTATGATAAAATAGCATTCTCTTTTCCAGACAAAGACAGTACCATGGTTTCTTTAAATGATGAGCGTTTTAAAAATAAGGTGGTATTGGTGCAGATACTGGGATCGTGGTGCCCAAACTGTATGGATGAAAGTAAGTTTTTAGCTCCATTGTATGATAAATACAATGAACAAGGCTTAGAAATAGTTGGTTTGGCATTTGAGCGTAGCGCAGAATTTGACAAGGCAAAGGTAACTGTAGAAAAAATGTGCCGCGATTTAGTAATGAATTACCCTGTTCTTATTGCAGGTGGGGCAAGCAAAAAAGAAGCCAGCGAAAAGTTGCCTATGCTCAATGAGATTATTTCATTTCCTACAACCATACTCATAAACAAAAAAGGAGAAGTAATTAAAATACATACAGGCTTTAACGGACCCGCAACTGGTGAACACTTTCATAAATTTAAAGATGAATTTATGGCGGCATTAGAAGGCGCACTGAAGGAATGAAAAAACTATTCAAGCGTATTTATCGATTAGTTCCTTTAAAAAAACATCTATTCTTGGTTTTAAGAAAATTCTGGGTACCCAGCAGGAGAATCTTTCAGCATCTACATTTTGTAGGTAATTTTAATGTTCAATTAGATAGTAAAAAGGGCTTTACAATAAGGCATTATGGTTATCAGATTGAAAACGAAATATTTTGGAAAGGCATATCCAGTGGCTGGGAAAAAGTATCCTTATCCATTTGGGCTGAACTTTGCGAAAACTCAAAAATTATCTTTGATATTGGCGCTAATACAGGCATATATTCTTTACTGGCCAAAGCAATAAACCCAAATGCATCTGTTTTCGCTTTTGAACCTGTAGAGAGGGTTTACGAAAAGTTAGCTTTCAACCACAGCCTTAATTCATTTAATACTAAATGTGTTAAAAAAGCTATTTCTAATTTTGATGGTAAGGCAATAATTTATGACAAAGATACTGAGCACATTTTATCAGTTACTGTTAACTCTGATATTAGTCCTGACAAGGAAACTTCAATCCCAACAACTATTGATACTTTAAGGCTTGACACTTTTATAGATTTAGAAAACCTAACCAATATAGATCTTATGAAAATTGATGTAGAAAAACATGAGGTCGAAGCATTAGAGGGCTTTGGAGCATATCTAAAAACCTTTAAACCTACTTTACTAATTGAAATACTAGATGACGAAATTGCAAAAGGGGTCGAGAAGCTTATTGCCGGAATTGACTACGAGTACTTTGTGATAGATGAAAATTCAGGAATCAAAAAGGTCGATAAACTAAGGAAAAGCGACTATTACAATTTCCTGATATGCAAACCCGAAATAGCAAATTCATTAAAAACAATTGCGCGATTTACAACAACGTATAAACGGAATTAACAAATCGCTTATGAAAAAACTTGCGAAATGCGAAAATTAAAAAAGATACTTAAGCCAATAAGTGTAATAGTATTAGTACTAACATTTTTGTGTCTTTATGGTTTTTCTGTTGCATATATTTGTACAGGAGGTAAAAAACTCGGGCCACTTACTAAACCCCTAAAGCAATTTGTTTTTTTTCCGTTTACAGTTCAAAAAACCTTGGAGAGCAAAGAAATTAGGGGCATCCCTCTTACATATATTAAAAAAGATGATTCATTTAAAGCAATTAATAAGTTAAAGAATGATGTATATGGTATTAATTCATTTCTTTTATTAGATGGCGATGCCTGGGAAATAAAATTATTTAATCTTAGAACTGATTCTAGTGTTCATAGTTGGGAGCTTAAAAAATCTGTGTTTAATGAGGGTGATGGGCATTTGCCTTTCAGTAATTCTCCGCCACTGCACAGCCTTTTACTTCCAAATCGCTCATTGGTTACTTTGTGCAACGCTACTGCAAATCTTTTTCGGCTCGATGAAAAATCAAATGTGGTTTGGCATAATACCAATAAAATATTTCATCACTCTTTAAATATTGATACCGACAACAACATATGGGCATGCACCTCCTCTGCAAGAGGCTTGACAAAAAGCAATGATAGTACTGTATATTCATTTATAGATGACTATATCACAAAGATTGATGTTGAAACCGGTAAAGTTTTATATGATAAAAGTGTTAGTGATATTTTAATTGAAAATGGGTACATAAGCTACGTTCACGGCTTCACTAATAGAGTGGGCAGCAAGCCGGGTGATGACCCCATTCACCTGAACGATATTGAGCCCGTTATGTCTGCCTCTCCTTACTGGAAAAAAGGAGACCTGTTTCTGAGCTTAAGAAATAAATCGCTCATTTTATTATATCGCCCTGAAACAAATAAAATAATCCATTTTTTAAGTGGGCCGTTTCTAAATCAACATGATGTTGACGTTTATTCTGAAAACGAAATCTCCTTATTTAATAACAACGTAACTTCAATAGGTGCAGATGGCGCTGCTGCATTTGTTGGAGAAGCTACAAGTACTTCTGACAGTTTCGGTACTGCAGAAATTCTCGTATATAACTTTAAAGACTCTACATATAGAAAACATTTAAAACCCCATTTTGACTCTGAAAAAATTTACTCTTTTACACAGTGTCTCCATGAAATATTATCTTCGGGGGATGTATTTGTTGAAAGCCAAAATAATGGTACCATTTACATAATGAACAATGATAATATTTTATTAAAAAAACAGTTTGGCACACCGATGAAACACATGATTGAACAGCCAAATTGGATAAGATTATATGAAAACATAGATTTTTAATGATTCATGCTCCATTATTATATGTTGGCCCGGGCTTGGGGTTGGTTACAATAATTATTGTAGTTATTGTATTAGTTGTTGTGCTTGGCAGCCTTTTAATGATTATTTGGACCCCTATAAAAAGTGTGATTAAAAAAATTAAGTCCTTTTTTCAAAAATCAGAATAATGGTTTATTATCTCTTGGTTTTTATTGCCGCCCTAATTCTTACCGTGGGTTTATTCCTTATAAAAAAATCATTTTTTTCATTTGCGTTAGCTACAACCTCTTTGCTTAACCTAATGCTTGACACCGCCATGGATGAGCAAGTAAAACATCGCTTGCTTATTCGTACGCTGGGTAAATTCATACTAAAGTTTATTGTGTTGATAATAGTGGTGGTCGCCATAATCACAGTGTCGCTCATACCCATCGTATTGTTTATAGAATATACGGGCCAAACATGGTCTGATATTGATTCAGGCTCATATAAGTTTTACCTCAGCATGATTGCCGGAAGTGCTATTCCGTTTTTACTCACAACTCGAAAGAAAAAGAAAAATTATTCAGACTGGTCTGTTCTGTTACATAAAATGGTAATGGATAATTATAATATTGCCAAGAGCTTATTCCTTTTAGACAAGCGCATATTTAAAAAGAAGCGGGCCAATGAGCCCGAACCCTTTGTGGTTGTCTCCGGATTGGCTAGGGCAGGAACGACCGCACTCACAAACCTTTTGTTTCAGTCCAATAAATTTCATTCACTTTCCTACGCCAATATGCCCTTCTTGCTTTCTGTAAATCTTTGGAAGAAATTTTACCATCCCGGTAAAAGCAAACTAAAACAAAGAGCACATGGAGACAAGGTAAAGGTGGGATATAACAGCGTTGAGGCCTTCGAAGAATTCTTCTTTAAGGTGTTTCTTAATGATTCGTTCATTGCCAAAAACACCTTAACCGAACACGATCTGAATGATTCCGTCTTTAAAGAATACATGGATTATCAAAATTTAATACGACCAAATAATGCATCCA
>JABDLV010000204.1 GCA_013001815.1 Bacteroidia bacterium | reverse complement strand
CGGGCTATAGAAAAGGCCATTAAGAGTAGTGGTTCAGAGCAAAAAGTAGAAGATTTAATAAAGGTCTCATTGCAACACTTATAATGACTAAAAACCATTTTTGGATTATTACGTTTTATGTAAGCTTTGCCACTATTTGCTTCGCAGAGAAGGTAAATTATTTAATTTTGAAACCCTAAAATAAAAGTAGAACCGTCATCCTATAAACCGTTTGAAGTCAATAACTAACCGAATTTTTTACACAACATTGTTGTTGTTTCTGCTTGTCCTAATGACGGGGTTAGACAAGTCTGCTTTTTTGCATGCACAAACTACTGGTGCTGGTGATGATACACTTACCATGCCTTACCCTTTCAATGATAATATTTCTGATGGGATTTCAAATCCGGGACAGACAAGCCCTATGTATTTGAATAACCCATCTAATATTGAATCAAACATTGAATACGATCCGGAATCGCATGAGTACAACATCACTGAACAAATGGGTGGAGTGGATTATCGAAGGCCGTCTTACATGACTTTTAGTGAGTACTACCGAAGTCAGTTCAAAAAAACAACAAAGGATTACTGGAAACAAAAAGCAGAAGAAGATAACATAAGCGGAAGAAAAAGAAGTGTTCCAAAATTGTATGTAGGTGGTGCTGCTTTTGATAGAATCTTTGGAGGAAACACTGTTGATATTCGCCCGCAAGGTTCAGCTGAATTAATTTTTGGGGTTAATATTTCTCGCAACGATAACCCGCAAATTCCTGAGCAGCAAAGACGTAATACCACATTTGATTTTAGAGAAAAAATTCAAATGAATGTAATTGGTAACATTGGTGAAAAGCTGCGTACATCTATAAACTACAATACTGAGGCTACATTTGATTTTGAAAACAAAATGAAATTAGACTATACCGGAAAAGAGGATGAGATAATTAAAAAGCTAGAAGCCGGTAATGTGAGTTTGCCATTAACAGGTTCATTAATACAAGGTAGTCAGAGTTTGTTTGGATTAAAAACCCAATTGCAGTTTGGTAGAATGAAAGTGACCACTGTTTTTTCTCAGCAGAAAAGTGAAACCAAAACCATTAATGTTGCACCGGGTGGTGCACAAACGCAAGAGTTTGACATTAAGGGAGACAATTACGAAGCAAACAAACACTATTTCTTAGCGCAATATTTCAGAGACAATTATGATGATGCACTGGCACAATTACCAATTATATTATCTGGTGTATCGATAACAAAATTAGAAGTTTGGATAACTAACAGAACCAGTACAACCAACAATACACGTAACATTGTTGCTTTTATGGATTTGGGAGAGAATGATCCATATGCAGTTCCTCCGATTAATGGCGGATTTAATATTTTTCCCGACAATGGAAGTAATGATTTATATCAGCAGATTACAGCAATTGGAGCCCCTATTAGAGACATTGCTACCATAAACACTACAGCTGGCTTAGCAGGTACGCCCTATACTTCTCCTGTAGACTATGAAAAATTAGAGAATGCAAGATTATTGAACCCGAGTGAGTACACATTTAACTCACAACTGGGGTATATATCATTACAAAGTGCTTTGAATGCAGACGAAATTTTATCTGTAGCATTTGAGTATACTGCAAACGGTCAGGTTTATAAAGTAGGTGAGCTATCGAGTGATGGAATTAATCCACCACAAGTTTTAATTACTAAAATGCTGAAAAGCACGAACACGAATCCTCGTTTGCCGACTTGGGATTTAATGATGAAAAACGTTTATGCGTTAGGTGCATTTCAGTTAAGTCAAACGGATTTTCGTTTAGATGTTTTGTATGAAGATGATGCAACAGGTTCAGTACTTAATTTTTTGCCAACTGGAACTGCTGCCCCCAATGTGAATGGTATTCCATTAATTAAAGTATTAAGATTAGATAATTTAAACAACCAAAGAGATCCTCAACCCGATGGTATGTTTGATTTTATTGAGGGAGTAACCATTAATTCACAGAATGGTAGAGTTATATTTCCTGTAGTAGAGCCATTTGGTCAATATATGAGGGATACATTTGGTTCAGATCCTGCGGCAGCTCAACTCGCTAATAAATATGTGTTTGATGCACTGTATGATAGTACATTAAATGTAGCACAACAGCAACCCGAGCGAAACAAATATCGATTAAAAGGAGTGTATCAAAGTCAGTCCAGTTCTGAAATACAATTGAACTCCTTTAATATACCTCAGGGATCGGTTGTGGTAACGGCCGGTGGAATTCCATTAATTGAGAACCAACAATACACAGTAGATTATAATTTAGGTAGGGTAAAAATTATTGACCAGTCAGTTCTAAATTCGAATACCCCAATTTCGGTTAAGTTAGAAGATGAAAGTTTGTTTAGCATTCAATCGAAAACATTAATGGGTGCACATTTTGATTATGATGTTGCTAAAGATTTTACACTGGGTGCAACCATTATGCGGTTGAGTGAAAGACCCATTACTAAAAAGGTAAATATTGGTGATGAACCCATTGCGAATACTATTTGGGGTGTAGATGGTACATATAACACCGAGTCCAGGTACTTAACAAAGCTGGTAGATAAGCTTCCATTAATAAACACCAAAGAACCCTCAACCTTAACCTTTACCGGTGAGTTTGCTCACATAATTCCAGGCCATGCTAAGGCAATTGGTAAAAATGGAGTTGCTTATTTAGATGATTTTGAAGGAAGTCAAACCTTTATTGATCTAAAACAAATTGGTAATTGGTTTTTGGCTAGTACGCCACAAGGACAAAACGGTTTGTTTCCGGAAGCGGGATTGATTAATGATTTAAGCTATGGTTATAACCGTGCAAAACTAGCCTGGTATACAGTTGACCCTACCATTTTTTATACTTCAAACGCGTTAAGACCAAGTCACATTACTGACGGAGATATTTCTAATCATAAAGTACGGCAAATTTTAGAGCAAGAAATTTTTCCAAATGCACAAAACGCAAACGGAATTCCAAATCAAATATCTATTCTTAATCTGGCTTATTATCCAAATGAGCGTGGACCTTATAATTACGATAAGCAGATTCCGTCAACATTTAGTTCAGGTACGGCAAGTGATGGAACACTGAATAATCCTGAAAGCAGATGGGGAGGAGTTATGAGTAGATTAGAAACTACGGATTTTGAAGAAGCAAATATTGAGTTCATTCAATTTTGGATGATGGATCCATTTCATCAAGACGAACCAAATTCCTTTAATGATGGGGAACTGTATATTAACTTAGGTAATATTTCTGAGGATGTACTGAGAGATTCTAGAAAGACATTTGAAAATGGATTGCCAACGCAAACAAACAATGCACCGGTTGACAGCACTGCCTGGGGATTGGTTCCGGTTAATCAATCATTGGTACCGGCTTTTGATAATGATGCAGGCTCAAGACCCTTGCAGGATGTAGGTTTAGACGGTGTACAAACAGATAATGAGGCAAGTTTTTTTGCTGATTATATTGCTGGTACTTCGACATTATCACCGGCTGCTGTAACAGAAATTTTAACTGATCCATCAACGGATAACTTCCAGTACTACCGCGGAAGTAATTTAGATGCGGCTCAGGCAAGCATATTAGAACGTTATAAAAACTACAATGGAACAGAAGGAAATTCACCTATAGCTACAGGTTCTATCTCTGCTTCATCTACCAACGTACCAGATGCTGAAGATATAAATAGGGACAACACCATGAGTGAGTCTGAAAGTTATTATCAGTACAGAATAGATATTAAGCCAAACATGGAAATTGGCACTAATTATATCACCGATAAAGTAACGAGACAGATTAAGACAGCTGATGGATCAGATAAGACCATTACCTGGTATCAGTTTAAGGTTCCTGTGGCCTCACCTACCTCCACTGTAAACGGCATTTCAGACTTTAAGTCAATTCGTTTCATAAGAATGTTTATGAAGGAATTTGAAGACCCGGTTGTTTTGCGTTTTGCCAGTTTAGATTTAGTGCGTGGTGAGTGGAGAAAATATCCGTTTGATTTATTGGCCCCCGGGGAGTATGTAACAGTTGAAGATGGCAGCACGCTATTTGATATTTCTACAGTTAGCTTGGAAGAAAACGGAGATAAATCACCTATTAATTATGTAATACCACCGGGTATTGATCAAGAGGTAAATGTGAGTACCAGTAATTTGCAAAAATTGAATGAGCAGTCTCTTTCACTTAATGTATGCAACTTAGAAGATGGAGATGCACGTGCTGGTTATAAAATATTAAACTATGACATTTTAAATTATAACCGATTGAAAATGTTTGTGCATGCCGAGAGTGCTGATCCGGCAGAGCCGTTGGCAGATGGTGACTTGCGCTTATTTGTTAGAATTGGTGCTGACTTTGTTAGTAATTACTATGAGTATGAATTGCCACTGGTAATTACTAACCCTGGAACGACAGACCCTGAACTGATTTGGCCTGAAATAAATGATTTAGATATTAGTTTAGAACGTTTGGTTCAGGTTAAAATAAACAGAGACCAAGCCAATGCACCATTTAATGTTCCTTATTCAGAACCGGATGGAAGCAGAACTATAACAGTTACAGGTACACCAAACTTAGCCAATGTAAAAACCATAATGATTGGAATTCGTAATCCAAAACGAACTTCAGGCACACCAACAGATGATGGAAGAAGTAAGTGTGCAGAAATTTGGGTGAACGAGTTGCGATTAACTGATTTTGAAGAAAAAGGAGGTTGGGCAGCTAATGCCAGAATAACTGCGAAGCTTGCAAGCTTAGGTACAGTTACCTTAACAGGTAATAGAAAAACAATAGGTTTTGGCGGAATTGAGCAAACATTAAATGAGCGTTCTAGAAGCAACGACATTGGTTATGAAGTTGCCGCTCAGTTAAAGATGGATGAGTTTTTGCCGGAGAATACAGGGTTATCCATTCCTATGTATTTTGGTTATTCTGAGCAATTTAGTAATCCACAGTACAATCCACTGCAACCGGATGTAGAATTAGAAACGGCATTAAGTACACTTAACTCAGAAGATAAAGCTGAGTTGAAAAAAATTGCACAAGATTATACTCGAAGGAAAAGTTTGAATTTTACAAACGTCAAAAAGAACAAAGTCAACCCAACTTCAAAATCAAGAATATATGACATTTCAAATTTTGATTTTACATATGCTTATAGTGAGACTTTCCATAGAGATATAAATACGGAGTTTGATAGAATAAAAACATATAAAGGTGCCATTGGGTACAATTATAATCAGCAACCAAAAAGTTATAAGCCCTTTAATGGTATAGGTTCAGGAAAAACACTAAGACCAATTAAAGATTTCAACTTTTCACTAAGACCAACAGCATTAACATTTAGAACAGATTTAGACAGGCAATACGGTGAACGCTTGTTGCGTAACAACACTGAATTTGTAGCTGCAATTGACACCACCTTTAACAAATTTTTTAATTGGAGTAGGCAATATGGAATGCAATGGGATTTAACCAAATCTATTAAGTTAGATTTTAATGCTAACAATCAATCTAGAATTGATGAGCCACCGGGAAGAATTGACACGAAAACTGAAAGAGATTCCATTATAGAGAACATTAAAAACTTTGGGCGTAATACGAATTACAGTCATCAGGGTAATGCAACATATAATGTACCATTAAACAAATTTCCATTGCTGAATTTTATTAATGTGAACACCAAGTATGGATTCGATTATTCTTGGACAGCAGCACCATTAACGCGAAATAGTTTAAATACGTTAGAACCAAATTCATTTGGTAATACCATTCAAAACTCTAATACAAAGCAGATTAATACTTCGCTTTCAATGCCAACTTTGTATAATAAGTTGCCGTTTTATAAGAATTTAAATAAGCCTAGAAGAAAAGGTGGAAGTAAAAACTCTAAGCCGCCTGAGAATACCAAGGATGGTGGAGAAGAAGGCGACAAAAAGGAAGAGAAAAAGAAGAAAAAGTCTGAAGGGCCTAAGCAAGTAAGTCCAATAGTTAAGCACTTAGTAAACTTTGTGTTTAGTGTTAAAAATATTAGTGTAAACTATTCTGAAACCAATGGTACTTCCCTTCCCGGTTACATTAGGCAGTCAGAAATATTGGGGATGGACTTAAGCCAAAACTCTCCTGGTATTCCATTTGTTTTTGGTAGTCAAAGTGATATTCGATTTGATGCTGCAAATGGTGGTTGGTTGTCTGATGATACATTGTTAAATGTTCAATACAGTAAAAACTTTCAGCAAAATTTAACCGGTAGAGCAAACATAGAACCTATACCGGGTTTTAGAATTGATTTAAATGCAAACAGAAGTTTTTCACGAACGAATAATGAATATTTCAGGTATAATCCAGATCCGTTAGTTCAGGACTGGGAGTCATTCACTCCGCAAGAACAAGGTAATTTTAGTATGTCATTCTTAACATGGAATACTGCTTTTGCATCACAATCTTTAGAGAACTCTGATTTGTTTGAGACATTTAATCGTAACAGGGTAATACTTTCCAATAGATTGGCGGATTTAAATCCAAACTCCGTAGGTTTATACACAGATTCAACTGGGGTGGTATATAGAGATGGCTATAGTGGTACACAACAAGAAGTGTTGTTGTTTTCTTTTATTGCTGCATATACCGGTCAAGATCCTCAAGGAGTAAGCTTAAAGCAGTTTCCTAAAATTCCGAAGCCCAATTGGAGAATTACTTATGATGGTATTGGGAAAATGAAATGGGCAAAAAAAATATTTAGGAATGTAAATATTTCTCACGGTTACCGTTCGTCCTTTAACATTAATTCTTTTGCAACGGATGTGAACTATGACGAAGACCTAGATGGAAATGCTAATATTAAAGATTTTGCCGGCATTGACTATTTGGCAAAAAATGAAATGACACAAGTAACCATTTCAGAACAGTTTAGTCCATTGATTGGTGTTGAAATAACATTAAAAAACAGTTTAAGTTTAAGAGCAGAGTTTAAGAAAGACAGAAATCTTTCGTTGGCCTTTACCGGTATTCAGTTAACCGAGGTTAAGGGAGAGGAAATAACTATTGGTGCGGGGTATAGAATTAAGAATTTTAAAAACCCATTTGACAATACAAAACGTGATGATACAGGGGGTGATTTAAATTTAACCCTGGATATTTCAAGAAGAGACAATGAAACTATCATCAGAAAAATGATTGAGCAAACCAATCAGCGAACGGCTGGCTTAAAAGTTTGGAGCATTAAATCTGCTGCAGATTATGCAGTAAATGAGCGATTTAATGTGAGATTATTCTTTGATCACACGGTAAATAACCCGAAAATCTCACTTTCCTTCCCTACATCTAATACCAATGCAGGGGTGAGTATTCGTTTCACGTTATCACAATAATTATATTTTTGCTGAAAAAATTATGAGCATACCTGCAGAGTTAAAATATACAAAAGACCACGAGTGGATTAAGATCGAAAACGGTGTTGCTACTATTGGCGTAACTGATTTTGCACAACAAGAGTTGGGCGATATTGTTTTTGTTGAAATTGAAACTGTTGGAGAAACATTAAATAAAGAAGATGTTTTTGGAACGGTAGAAGCAGTGAAAACAGTGTCTGATTTATTTATGCCGGTTAGTGGAGAAGTGATGGAATTAAATGAAGAGTTAGAGGGCAATCCCGAAATTGTTAACTCGGAACCTTATGGTGGAGGATGGATGATAAAAGTTAAAATGTCAGATGACTCCGAAGCTGATTCTTTATTAAGTGCAGACCAGTACAGTGAGTTAGTGAGTGTTTAGAATTTATATTCGGCATCACTGGTTTTTTACTTTTTTTGGTGCTTTACTTTTATTGGTATTAAGTCTAATGCCAAGTGGTCCAGTTAATCCACTTTCTTGGATTCAATTATTACACATTGATAAAATCGCCCACATTTTGGCCTATTTTATATGGTGTTTTGCACTATTATTTAGTTTTTATAAGCAATACAAGGATTCGGATTTGCGTTATAGTCTTACTCTTTTACCCTTTTTAATTGCATTGATTTATGGTATGATAATGGAATTACTGCAACACACAATAAGTGCCGACAGGGTTGGAGAGTGGCCGGATGTAGTTGCAAATACAACAGGTTGCTTGTTGAGTTTGTTCGTTTTTTTCGGTCTTAAAAAATGGACTAACCAAAAATTAAATGCATATGAAAAGCCGCAAAACACACAGAGCCAACATTGAAAAAACAGTACCATTCTTTTTTAGAATTGGATTAATTACATCCATCACTTTAGCCATTGTTGCCTTCGAATGGAAATCACCTTATACAATTGAAGAACCGGAGGAAGAACCTTGGGATCCACCCATTGAAATTACTCTTAAGCCAATTAAATTTAAAATTGAAAAACCACTTGAGTTACCAGTTGAAGACAAAAAAACAATAGTTGAAAAACCAATACCAATTGATGAGCCGGATCCGGTAAAAAAGAAAACCGAAGAACCAATTGAGCAAAAAGATGTGCCTGATGGCTTTATGCCAGATAATGAAATTCCAGAAAAACTTGATCCAATGCCAGTTTTATTGGGTGCAGAAATACAACCATCATTTCCGGGAGGAGAATCGGAAAGAGTAAAATTCATTACAGATGAAACGGAGTACCCTAAAATGGCAAGAAAAGAGGGATTAACTGGTAGGGTGTTTGTTTCATTTGTTGTAAATCCAAATGGCGAGATTTCAGATATTAAGATTTTGAAAGATATAGGCGGGGGATGTGGAGCAGAAGCTGTAAGAGTCGTCAAAAAAATGCCTAACTGGATTCCAGGCCGGCAAGGAGGCAAAAATGTGCCTGTTTTAATGACAATGGAGTTAAATTTTAACTTGAATTATGGGTATTGAGATTATTTAAAAATGTATATTTAAGGTCTGTCAATAGATAAAAAATGGATAAAAAGAAATCAGATAATGTCAATTTAGAGCTTAAAAAGCCAATGTTTATCCGTATTGGATTAATAGTGGCATTGGCTCTTACTATTGTAGCTTTTGAGTGGAGAACTTATGAAAGAGTTGCTGTTCAAAGAGACTTTATAGTAGATGAAATAGAAGAGGAAGAGATTCCAATTACTGAGCGTGAAAAAGAGCCACCACCACCACCACCACCACCACCACCACCAATTATAGAAGTTGTTGAAGATGAAGTTATAGTAGAAGATGTGGAAATTGAGGAAATAGAAGTGGATGAAGATACTGAAGTAGAAATTCAAGAAATTGAAATTGTTGAAGAAGAGGTTGAAGAAGAAACGATTTTTAGAGTTGTGGAGCAAAACCCAAGCTTTAAAGGTGGAGACGCTGCTTTGGTGAAGTATATGCAATCAAATATTGTGTATCCTGCTATGGCTAGAGAAAACAATATCTCGGGTAAAGTTTATGTAGAATTTGTTGTAAATCCTGATGGACGTGTTACAAATGCCAAAATATTAAAAGGCGTTGGTGGCGGATGTGATGAAGAAGCTTTACGTGTTGTAAATAAAATGCCAAAGTGGAATCCTGGTAAGCAAAGAGGTAAGCCTGTAAAAGTTTATTGCACATTACCTGTTAATTTCGGATTGAAATAGAACAGTTTAAGTAGTATATAAAAAGAATAATATATTGAAGCCGGCTTGTTAATAGCCGGCTTTTTCTTTGCGTTTTGTCCAATAGTTTATTTTATACATTAGCAATCGTTCAACGCCAGGCCTTATAATACAATGCTGCTCATACTTTTAAACTGGATATTTATAACTGTCATTGCCTTTATTTTTGGTTTTTCAATAATACAGGTGTTCAAGTATTTTATTGAAAAGCAGGATGACATTCCCGTAAATTTTTCAATTGTTGTAATACTTGGTCTCATAGCCTTATCGGCATTAACTTCTGTAATTACATTGTTTTCTAAGATTGGTTGGGTAATTAATGTGCTCATTGTAATCATTGCCTTGCAGTACTTATTAATCAATTACAAAAAGGTTTGGGCATATTTATCGTACTACTATGCTGAAGTTAAAAAGGCAAACCCTTGGTTGAAGGTGTTGTTTTTTCTTTCATTTATTCTTGCTCTAATCTATTCTGCATCTCCATCTCAAAACCATGATGATGGTATGTATTACATGCAAACCATAAAATGGATTCAAAATTATGCAGTTGTACCGGGTTTGGGAGCCATACATGGTAAGCTAGCATTCAATTCAAACTGGCACGTGTTAAGCGCACTTTTTGGGTTTTCATATTTAGGAATTCCTGCATTAAATGATTTAAATGGACTTTTGCATATAATGGTGGTTACCTACGCCTTTACAGGTTTGCAGAGTTTAATGAATGGAAAATTTGAGTTAGCAACTATATTGAAGGTGTTAATGTTTGTTCCAACATTTATATTTCTCAAATACTTTACGGCACCTACACCGGATTTGGTGGCCATATATTTAATATGGATTGCAATTATATTCTTGGTTAAAAAAATTGAAGAAGAAAGTCTTGATGTGTTCAATATTCGGTCATTAATGATCATCGTATTCTGCACATACATTTGTACCGTTAAGCTTTCGGCCATTCCAATAAGTATTTTGGCCATTTATATTTTTTATAAGGAATTACGAAAAAAGCACTACATGCATATTGTTATAATCATTATTGCAGTAGTAGATTTATTGGCCCCTTGGTTTGCACGAAACGTTATGCAAACAGGTTATCTATTGTTTCCGTTTGAACATATAGACTTATTTAATTTTGACTGGGAGTTAACCAAGGAGCGTATTGTTTGGGAAGCTGCGTGGATAGAAAGCTGGGCTCGTATACCTGTTATGGATGCGGATGTAGTAAATGCAATGAAGTTTTCAGAGTGGTTTCCTATTTGGCTCAAGAACTTAAGGATATATGATAAATTTATTCTGGGTTTTATTCTATTATCTAGTGTTGTTTATATAATTAAAACACTCATTATATTATTAAAGGGAAAGCTGGTTTTTAATAAAATAAATGAAGGCTGGTTTGTGGTTTATCTAACCCTCTCTGCCGGTATTGCAATGTGGTTTTGGAAAGCACCAGACTTTAGATTTGGTTATGGATTTACACTGTTCTTTTGTTTTATGGTTGTTGCGCAATTGGCAAAAAAGCATCTATTCAATAAAAAACCAAAGCTGGGCATAAAGATTTTGTATACAACTACAGTTGTTTGTTATTTAATTCCACTGTTCCTCACTTTTACATATTACAATGATGTTCTTGATGCAAAAAATTTAGTCCATCCTTCTCCGGTTGTTAAGCCAGAGATAACTAAACAAGTGGTAGGTGGGCAAGAGTTTACCATTACACATACCGTTAAACAATGTTGGGATGAACCTCTTCCTTGCATTCCTCCAATTAAAAAAGAATTCGAATTGAGAACCGGAGATATTCAGGGCGGATTTCGCCTTGTTCAGAGAGACTGATAATTCCGGTCCAATAAATATTTAGATTAGTCTAAAAATATATTTCGACTCGCAAAAATTTGGTAATTTTGCAAGATGAATAAAATCTTACTTATTATAAGTTGTTGTATTTGCCTGTTTTCCTGTCAAACAGCAGATAATCAGGCAGATAACGATAAATTATTGGTGGTTTGCACTACCGGAATGATTGGCGATCTGGTTCAGAATATAACCGGAGACTTAGCGGATGTTCAATCGATTATGGGTCCCGGAGTAGATCCGCATTTGTACAAAGCCTCCCATGGTGACCTTACTTTATTAAGAAGCGCGGATATTATATTTTATAATGGATTGCATTTAGAAGGTAAGATGCAGGAGATTTTCGAGCAGATTGCCAAAACAAAACCTGTTTTTGCAATAACTAATGCGCTAACAATAGATGAATTAAAAGCAGTAGATGAATCTGATGATACACATGATCCACATATTTGGTTTGACGTTTCACTTTGGACTAAAACAACTGAACTGGTTGCCGGCAGTTTGATTGAACTAGATTCAGTTAACGAGGAAGCATATACATCCAATAAAACAAATTATAATCAACAGTTAAGTGAACTACACAGTTGGGTAACATCACAAATGGAATTGATTCCAATTAATAAAAGAATTTTAATTACATCACATGATGCATTTGGATATTTTGGAAGGGCATATGATATTAAGGTAAAAGGATTGCAAGGAATATCAACAACAACTGAATTTGGATTGAAAGATGTAGGAGATATGGTAGATGAAATTGTAGAAAATAAAATTGCAGCTGTATTTGTTGAAAGTACTATTTCTGAAAGGTCTTTGAATGCTGTGGTAGAGGGATGTAAGGCGAAAAGATATAGCGTTGCAATTGGTGGTACGTTATACTCAGATGCCATGGGAGAAGAAGGAACAGATGCCGGTAATTATATAGGAATGGTAAAACATAATGTAAACACAATTGTATCCGCATTAAAATAAAATGAATATACAAGATAAAGATCCAATAATTGAAGCACATGATTTAACGGTTACCTATAATAGGAAACCTGCATTGTGGAGTGTAGATTTTTTATTGCCGAAGCATAAGTTAATCGGAATTATTGGCCCGAATGGTGCTGGTAAATCAACATTAATTAAATCCATTATGGGTTTGGTTCCACTTGCAAGTGGGTATGTTAAAATATTTAATCAAGACTTAGATGATGTGAGGAGCAAAATCAGTTATGTCCCTCAAAGAGGTTCTGTAGATTGGGATTTCCCGGCAAGTGTACTTGATGTTGTTTTAATGGGTAGATATGGCAAGAATAAACTGTTTAAAAGGAGCAATAAAAAGGATAGAGAAATCGCAATGCAATGTTTAGAAAAAGTGCAAATGCTACCCTTTGTAAACAGACAAATAGCGCAGCTTTCAGGCGGGCAACAGCAACGAGTATTTATTGCGAGGGCATTGGCTCAGAATGCTGATTTGTATTTGTTGGATGAGCCATTTGCGGGAATTGATGCGGCATCTGAGGATGCCATTTTTAGATTGTTGCAAGATATTCGGTCAGAAGGTAAAAGTATTATGGTTGTGCATCATGACTTGCAAAGTGCCGCACGGTTTTTCGATTGGATATTATTATTAAACACTCGACTAGTAGCTGTAGGACCAAAGGAAAAAGTATTTTCTGAAAATTTATTAAATGAAACCTATGGTGGAAAGCTAACAGTGTTAAGTGATTTGGGTGATATAATGAAGGAACAAGATATGCCTGCTAGAGAAAATAAATAAAAATGGATAGTAATTTATTGTCTGTTTTATTAGGTGTGGTAATAATTGGAAGTACCGCCTCAGTAATTGGATGTTTTGCACTCTTAAGAAAACAATCTTTAATAGGAGATGCCATTGCCCATGCCTTGTTACCAGGGATTTGCCTGGCTTTTATTCTGTTTGAAACCAAGAACATATTTATTCTGCTATTAGGAGCTGCAATTACAGGCTGGTTGTCCTTAGTATTGATTGATTTGATTGTTAGTAAATCTAAACTCAAAACAGATTCTGCCATTAGTATAGTTCTCTCCGTTTTTTTTGGTTTTGGTATTATGCTGTTAACC
>JABDLV010000197.1 GCA_013001815.1 Bacteroidia bacterium | reverse complement strand
GCGCTGAGTGATAAGCAAACTAATTTTCCGAAACATGCGTTGTTTGTACCCATATTATATCGTGCGGCTTTGTTAAGCGAAAACAGTAAAAGTTTAATTTACAATTTAGGAAATGTGCCGGTTGTTGAAATTAAAAAGACAAACATATCAGGAGAAGAAGTTTTCCATCTAAAAAATAAGAAGAGAGATTTTGATGTTATTCCTGAACATCAATCAACACCAGCTGGAATTAATATTTTTGTACGCAATCAATTACAGGAAGCCGGCAATTACGAATTAACTTACAGAAATAATCTTGCATCTTTTATATCTTTAAATTTCAATAGAAAAGAATCTGATTTAAATGCTTTAAGTACAGATGATATACAAGATTTGATAGATGCTAAAAACCTTAACAACATAAGGGTTATTGATGAAAGTGCTGCAGGGTTAACCAGTACAATTAAAAAAGAAAGTGAAGGAATTAAGTTGTGGAAGCTATTTATTATTTTAGCCCTACTCTTTTTACTTGCAGAAGTTTTACTACTCAGATTTATGCGTTAAATGGATATACTGATAAAATCAATTAAAGTAAATAATCCCGGTAAAGATTTTCACAACAAATCGGTAGATATTTTAATTGAAAAAGGTATCATCAAAAAAATCGCATCCTCCATCAAATCAAAAAAAGGTATTAACACATATAACGGCAAAGGGCAATGCGCATCTATTGGTTGGTTTGATATGAAAGCTGATTTTTGCGACCCCGGTTATGAATACAAGGAAGATTTGCTCACAGGCATGAAGGCAAGTGCGCAAGGTGGGTTTACCGGTGTTGCTGTAATGCCATCTACCAAACCGGCATTACAAACAAAATCAGACATTGAGTATGTAATAAATAAAACCAAAGGAAACTTGGTTGATGTGCTACCTGTGGGTTCTATTTCAAAAGACATGAATGGCGAAAACCTAACAGAGCTTTATGATATGCAGCAAGCTGGAGCCATTGCATTTACAAATGATAAAAAGTATTTAAGCAATTCTGGATTTATTTTACGGGCGCTGCAGTATTCTAAGAATATAAATGCATTGTTTATCTCCTACTCTAACGATGAAAATTTAATTCCCGGTGCACACGTACATGAAGGCGTACAAAGTACTTTAACGGGAATGAAAGGTCAGCCAGACCTTTCTGAAAAAATTGGAATTGAAAGAGACCTGGCATTAACTGAATATGCAGAAGCGAATATTCATTTATCAACGATAAGCACTCAACTTTCTGTAGATAGCATAGCAAAAGTTAAAAAAGAAAGAAAAGGAATTTCCTGCGAAGTGGCGGCTCATCATCTTTTATTAAGTGATGAAATGCTTAGCGATTACGACTCTAACTACAAAGTGCAACCTCCATTAAGAGATGAGAAAACCATTAAGGGATTGAGAAAGGCTGTTAGCAAAGGAACCATTGATGTAATATGTTCTGACCATCGCCCCCAGGATATTGATTCTAAAGAATTAGAGTTTGATTTTGCGAAACCAGGCATTATAGCTGCAGAAACGGCATTTGCCTGCGCTAGAACTGCCCTACCTAAAGCAACAGATATAAACGCAATCATAAATGCTATTGCCATTAACCCCCGAAAAATATTAAATATTGACCTGCCAAAATTAAAAGAAGGGGAAAAAGCCAACCTTACTATTTTTGATGCGGATGAAAATGGACTTTTACGAAAGACCACGTTCAATCAAAATCTTTTAATACTCCTTTTATAGATTATACCTTTAAAGGCAAGGCGAAAGTAGTTATCAATAACAATAAGATATCTTACTGTAAATAAAAAAACCCTTTAGCTTTTACACTAAAGGGTTTCTCTATAATTTAATCTTATTATTTACTTACTGTAAATTTCTTTTCAAACTTGTTGTTTGCACTGTCAAATCTCACTACGTAAGTACCTACAGGCAATTCACTAACATTTAATTCTATGGTACCTGTACCATGTAAGTTATCGCTAAGTTGACTGTAAGCAACAACTTTACCTAGCATATCATACACTTTGTAATCCAGGTTTTTCACTGGTGTTTCAAATTCATAATCCAAGAAGATTAATTCTGAAGAAGGATTAGGGTATACATTTCCGATACTATTGTTAGACTCAATATCATCTACTCCTAAGAACGGGTTCTGCACAGTAACAGCAATCATAAAGTCTTCTGTTGAACGAGAACGATAAGGTGCCCAGCTATTTCCTAATATTTCATAGCTACGATTTGAAATAGGTGGAATGTTATTAGAACCAATTGCAACACCATCACCATCCATAAACCAACCAACATAAAAATTACCATCGGTAATTGTAATTGGTGTAGATAAAACAACAGGGTTATAAGCACCTAATAATACAGTAGGACCAGAAACATAAATAGAATCTAAAACAGTACCAGGTGCGCCACCAGGACCATCATCATCTAATAACTGTAATGAAAAGCCTGCTAAATATGTATTAGCTGTGATATACGCTTTCATTTCTGTTATTTCTATAGGGTAAAATGGAGGAACAAATTCCATTCCCGTTCCACCGCCACCACCGGCCCATGCAATGTCTCCGGTTTGTGTACCATTTTCATATTTTAATTCAATGTCAACAACATTTGTATCTACTGTTACAATTTCAATGATTTGTTGGTCATTAGTAGGAGTAGCATCACCTGTTAATTGAGTTGTTGCTGTATAAGTAAATATTTCTGCTGTAGTCGGTGCAAAAGGTGCAGCAAACGTAATAGTCTCAGTTGCTCCTGGAGCTAATGCACTACTCATTTGATTATCGATTACTTGTTGCTGAAAAATTGCATTGATAATTCTTCCTTGTACATTAAATGGAGCTAAAGCTTGGTTACCTGTATTGGCAATTTCAGCAGTCATGTTATAACCGGCACCATTGCTTGACAAGAAGAAACCTCCATTAGTAGGATTTGCAGCAAATGCAATACTTGCATCATTTACCTGGAACGTACTAGAATCCGGTGGAGAGAAGTGAATTGCATAAGAAGAAGCAGGATATGTATCTACTGAATGTAATAGACCAATGCTACCAGAATTGTTCTCAATTCCTACAACTATGTCATCGTTTTGTGTTGTACCAGTTTGTGTCATGTACTGGTAAGTAACAGATGAATCTGAAGTAGTTAATATGATTTGAAATGAATTTGAACCTGTGTAAGATGGGTTACCGTTTGTCCAAAATGGAGCATTTAAGTAAGATACAATTAATGAATCTGCTCCTGCACTTGTCCAATAGTAGCACTGTGCAGGGTTACCGGAAGCCGTACCCACTGTGCTGTAATTTATATCAGCAGTGAAAATAGATAACACATCATTTGGTGCACCCGGTGAAGGCATTACACCCGGAAAAGGAGATGCAATTTGGCCAATAGGATCAAATTTTATGTAACCATTGGAACCAATATAAAATTGATCTACAGTATACCAATAGTATGGAAAATCAAATCCAATAGGAAATGGTCCAACAACATTATCATCATCCAGTGTAGTTACTTCAACAGCACCCGGTAATGTTGTAATATCAATCCAGTTATAGGTTGGTCCCATTGCATCATTGCTATCAAACCATTCATAACCATATGCATCTGGTCCACCACTTGTTTGAGCCGGCATAATACCGTAAGAAAGTAAGACCGCAAAAATTAGAGTAAAAATTCTTTTCATGTTTCTTTATTTTTTTTGTTAAATCGAACACAAAATAACAAAACATATTAAATATATAGCCTGAATATGATTGGCTTTAAATTTATACTTGTTTGATTTTTAAGCAATTCAATATGAATGAGCCAAAAAGAAGAGCAAAAAAAAGCCCCTGAGATAATCTCAAGGGCTTGAATTATAAAATAATAAGGAATTAAGGCTTATTTAATAATACTCAATTTAACAGTTTTTGTTGATTTACCTGAAAGTACATTCACGTAGTAAATCCCCGGCTGTAGGCTTGATGTATCAATTGTGTGTTTTTGTTCCCCTTCATTCACTTTAGATAATACTTCAGAATAAACAACCTGACCTAATTGATTCGTAATATTCATTTCTAGGTTATCCTTACTTCTTTGATTCCAGTTTAAGGTTACAAAATCTGATGCAGGTATAGGATAAGCGGTTAAATGATAAACAGTATTTACATCATCTATACCTGTATAAATTGCATCATACAAAACAAAATCATCAACCAATGCTTCAACTAAACTTCCGTCATTTGCATCTTCTCCTATAAAACGAACAGATGTAGTTGCAGTTGGTGTAATGTAATCGCTTACTTTAAAAGCAAACCTTCTCCAGCTATGGTCACTAACCAAAGTGTTTTCTACATCCACCCAATTTACCCCATCACCACTAACAGCAACTTGCCAAAAATCTGTACTAGGTGTTGAACCTTGGTTATTCGAATACCATCTGTAATATGAAAATGCAGGCTCTGTACTTTGAGACAAATCATAATCAGGAGATATTAAAGTTGTTTTTCCATCATCAATATCATCTGTTCCTGCAGGTTGGCCGGGTCCGGCATTACCTGTTACTGCACATAATAAACCTCCAACTGTATGCTGAAAATCAGGCTGAACCATTCCGGTTGGTGGGTTTCCATTCGTTAAATAAGACGGAATTGGAGCATCAACTAACCATTGACCGGTAGTAGCATCATCGCCTGCTACACCTTCAGACCAAAAGCCCTGGTAGTTATCAAAATCTTCTGTAAGCAGCTCAGTAAAATCAACCATTACGAAATATGGAATGTTTGGGTCTGCTAAATTTGCATTACCCGG
>JABDLV010000169.1 GCA_013001815.1 Bacteroidia bacterium | reverse complement strand
GGAAAACAAACCGGCCATACCCATTATTTACACACTCAATATTGATGGCACTTCAATTAAAATTAATTCAGAATTGATTTACACCAGTACCGATCCGGTAAAAGGAGAGGTGGTAAAACCTTGTATGATAGTTCCTGAATTAATGGGTGAAATTGAAAATCCGATTTATATACTTACCAATAACGAAGCAAGAACCATTAATGTAAAACTAAAAACAAATGGAAAAGCTAAAAGTGGAATATGCATGTTAGCCGTTCCCAGAGGTTGGCGAGTAGAACCAATCAATCACACGTTTAGTTTAAGTCAAAAAGAAGAAAAATTATTATCCTTTAAAATTTTTCCTCCTCCATCTAATTTTACCGGTTACCTCAGAGCTGCGGCTGTGTCTGATGGTGTTACCTATTCTCAAAACGTTGATTTAATTGAATATGATCATATTCCAACACAATTGGTGTTAGATGATGCTCAGGCAAAATTGATTAAGACAGATTTGGTAATTAAGGGAAATAAAATTGCTTACATAATGGGAGCCGGAGATGAAGTACCTGAATGTTTAGAACTAATTGGATATGATGTAACGAACTTAACAGAAAGCGAAATCAATTTAGAAAATCTCAAACAGTATGATGCGGTGCTAACTGGAATAAGAGCATTTAATACGAACAAATACTTAGAGTATAAAACCAAAGTTTTGCATGAATATGTAAATGGAGGTGGAACCGTTTTAGTTCAATACAATACAAATCATCGCTTAGTAACAAAAGATATTGCTCCCTACCCTATTAAATTATCGCGCGATAGAGTAACAGAAGAAAATGCTTCAGTGCAATTGATTAACAAGGAACATGTAGCATTGAACTCACCAAACAAAATAACCACACAAGATTTTCAATATTGGATTCAAGAAAGAGGACTATACTTTCCAAATGAATGGGATGAAAACTTTGTTCCGCTTATAGCTTCAAATGATACAAATGAAAAATCTAAAACGGGTTCCATTTTAGTTGCCGAATACGGAGATGGGCACTTTGTTTACACAGGAATTTCATGGTTTAGACAACTACCTGCCGGAGTTCCAGGGGCTTATAGGCTAATTGCTAATTTAATATCACTTGGGAATTAAATATGGAATCCGAAAACAAAACAAATGATGCATTAAATGAATCTCCTCCATTTTTTAAAACATGGAGCACGGTTTATTTAGTTGTCTTAGCCTGGTTAGTAATATTAATTATCATTTTCTATTTAATTACAAGTAATTATTCATGAGCCCAATTGATTGGATTGTACTCTTAGGCACATTGTTCTTTATTGTTATTTACGGAACAATAAAAAGCAGGGGCTCAAAATCTATAAAAGATTACCTAAAGGGAAACAATCAAATGAAATGGTGGACCATTGGTCTATCCATTATGGCAACACAGGCCAGTGCAATTACATTCTTATCTACACCGGGCTTGGGATATGAAGAAGGAATGGGCTTCGTTCAATTTTACTTCGGATTACCTATTGCACTAGTATTAATATCTATATTTTTTATTCCGCTTTACTTTAAACTTAAAGTATACACGGCATATGAATTCTTAGAACAGCGGTTCAATACAAAAACCAGATATCTGGCTGCATTTTTATTCTTGGTGAGTAGAGGATTGGCTGCAGGGATAACTATATATGCGCCCGCAATTGTTCTGTCTCAAATTCTCTCAATAGATCTAAGGATAACCATTCTCTTTATAGGCATCCTTGTTATAATCTATACTGTCATTGGTGGAACTAAAGCAGTAAGCCAAACACATAAAATGCAAATTACCGTAATGATGGGCGGAATGTTGGTTGCATTAATTGTAATTTTTCAAAAACTCGCACCATTCCTATCTATTCCTGAAGCCATTGACTTAGCCGGAAATTTAGATAAGATGAATGTCATCGATTTGGAATTTAACCCCAAAAGCAAATACAACATTTGGTCTGGATTATTAGGTGGAACATTCTTAGCACTCTCCTACTTCGGAACTGATCAATCACAGGTGCAGAGATACATTAGCGGTAAATCCATAAAAGAAATAAGAGTAGGATTAATGTTCAATGCACTATTAAAAGTACCAATGCAGTTTTTCATATTGTTCATTGGTGTGATGGTATTTGTTTTCTACCTATTTATTCAGCCTCCAGTCTTTTTCAATGAAGTGGCCAAACAGTCTGTGCACAAATCTGTACACAACTCAGAAATGACCATTCTTGAAAATGAATATGCTAAAAACCACAATAAGCAAAAACAAAACGCAGCTATTTTTATTGATGCACATAGAAATAATGACACTCAATTAAAAGACATTGCGGTAGAAAACATTCAAGAAAACATTCAGACTGGCGAACAAATAAGATCAAGAGTTAAAGAATTAGTTGTGCTGGCTGATGATGACAATGAAGAAAAAGATCATGATTTTGTCTTTATAACTTTTATCATGAACTATTTGCCTAAAGGATTAATTGGATTGCTTATCGCAGTTATGTTCTCAGCTGCTATGTCTTCTACATCTGCAGAGCTAAACTCATTAGCATCTACTACCACGATAGATTTTTATAAAAGAGCAATCAATAAAACCGGTACCGATACTCAATATTTAAACTGGTCCAAAGTATTTACACTAGGTTGGGGAATTCTGGCCATTGCATTTGCCATGATGGCTGAATTATTTGATAATTTAGTTGAAGCAGTTAATATACTTGGCTCATTAGTATATGGTACCATTCTTGGAATTTTCCTGGTATCGTTCTTCTTTAAATGGATAAAAGGGAATGCAGTTTTTATTTCTGCAATAATCAGTCAAATCATAATTATTATCATTCACTGGCAAACAACAATTGGCAATATTGAAATAGCTTATCTGTGGTATAATCTACTTGCACCTGCAATTGTAATCTTCTTAAGCATAATCCTTCAACAAATTCTTAAAAAAGATATGGCATAAAAAAATCCCGCACTAGGGCGGGATTACATTTCTTTGATTTTATTATTTACATCTTACTCCACTCTTCTATTGATTTCTTGTTCATTCTTGGATAAGATTTATTTCCTGCTTCCTCTGCAAGCTGAGTTGATAATTCTGCAGTTTTAATTGCACCTTTATAATCTTTCATCTTTGCTTGAATTTGTGCTTTTAAACGCATCATCCAAAACTTTTGCTCCTTCTCTTGAGCCTTGTCAACCCATGTCAAGGCTTTATCTAAGTCCTTATCTGTATCATAATAATAACGAGCAGCATCAAAATAAGTTCTTGCAGATATGCCAGCCATCTTAGTTTCAATTTCCTTCATCACTTTAGTCTCGACATCTGTACCTACAGTAAAAGCAACT
>JABDLV010000120.1 GCA_013001815.1 Bacteroidia bacterium | reverse complement strand
TTAAAAGATGGGGAAGTAATAGCAGCTTCAGAAGAAGAACGTTTTAGAAGAATAAAACACTGGGCTGGATTTCCATCTGAAGCAATTAAGTTTTGTTTAAAAGATGCGGGCATAGGAATTGAAGAGGTAGATCACGTTACTATTTCAAGAGACCCAAAAGCAAACGTTCATAAAAAAGTATTGCATGCAATGAAACGTATGGTTGGCTTGAAAGCAATTAAGGATAGAATTCTTAACTCAAGAAAAGTAGCGAGTGTAAAAAGTCAATTGGCAACAGCTTTGGGAGTTGATGAGAAAAGTATAATTGCAGAAATTCATAACATAGAACATCACCGCAGTCACTTAGCAAGTGCATTTTTTGCCAGTCCGTTTGAAGAAGCGGCAGTTATTTCGATTGATGGGTTTGGTGATTTTACTTCAACCATGATTGGAATTGGTAAAGGAAATAAAATCGAAATTTTAGATTCTGTAATCTATCCACATTCCATAGGTATATTTTATACCACGTTTACTCAGTACCTCGGGTTTCCGCATTACGGTGATGAATACAAAGTGATGGGGCTTGCACCTTATGGTGAGCCTAAGTATGTAGATAAATTAAGAGACGTAATTATTTTTAAAGATAATGGCTTGTTTGAATTGAATTTAAAATACTTCAAGCACAGCAGAGAAGGTGTTAGCATGAGTTGGGATGGTGGTTCTCCACATATTGAAGCCATTTTTTCTGATTACATGATTGAAAAATTTGGTCCATTAAGAAAAAAAGGAGAAGAGTTAACTCAATACCATAAAGATTTAGCTGCAAGTATTCAGCGATTTACAGAAGAAGTAATTTTTCATATGTGCAACCATTTGCAAAAGCGTACGGGTTTAAAAGCACTTTGTGTTGCTGGTGGAGTTGCTCAAAATTCTGTTGCTAATGGTAAAATTTTAGATAAAACTACTTTTGATGAAGTATACATTCCATCTGCCGGACATGATGCCGGAACTTCTTTAGGTTCTGCTTTGTATTTGTATAATCATGTATTGGATAAACCACGTTTACCGGCAATTTATAACGCATACACGGGCAGTAAATTCAGCAATGAGGAAGTTTTAAAATACTTAGAAGGAAAAGATGTAGACTATAAGCAATACAGTGAAGCGGAATTGTATGATGTAGTTTCTGATCACTTAATAAATGGTGGTGTTATTGGTTGGTTCCAGGGTAGAGCGGAGTTTGGACCAAGAGCATTGGGGCATAGAAGCATTCTAGTTGACCCTCGCAGATCAGATGCAAAGGACTTGTTGAATGCGAAGATTAAACGAAGAGAAAGTTTTAGACCATTTGCTCCAAGTATTTTAATTGAAGCAGTTCCGGAATACTTTGAATTAGATGATAAAGTTCCTTTTATGGAAAAAGTGTTTCCAATAAAAGAAGAGAAGCATAAGGAAATACCTGCAGTTACCCATGTTGATGGCACGGGAAGGTTACAAACAGTAGAGAAAGGCGATCGCTACTATGAACTGATTAGCAAATTCAAAGAAAAAACGGGTACACCCATTTTATTGAATACTTCGTTTAATGAAAACGAACCGATAGTGAATACTCCTGCAGAAGCCTTGGATTGCTTCTTGCGTACACAGATGGATATATTAGTTCTGGAAAATATTGTAGTAACTCGAAAGAACTAATCATATTAAAATATTAATTTGAAGGCACTAAATTTTAGTGCCTTTTTTTATGCAATCAACTGTACAGGTTAAGAGAGGTTATAATCGTTTAGCAGGTTTATATGACTTGCTAAAGCAACTCGTTTTTGGCAATGCATTAAATAGGGCAGAGCTGCATTCAATTGAATGGCTAAAAGAATGCGATACGGTCCTAATTCTTGGAGGTGGTACAGGGAAGTTCTTAGAATCTTTAATTCGATTAAATGTTAAGCAAATCATTTATGTAGAGTTATCAGATAAAATGATTGAGAAGACAAAAAAAAGAATAGAGAAAAATAATGAGAATACAAGCAGGGTCATCTTTGTTCAAAAAAGCTGGGAGGAGTATGTTCCTGAAGAACCTATAGATGCTATCGTTTGTAATTTCTTTCTAGATATGTACCCTGAACATTCGATAAAAAGAATCATTGATCATAACTCTTTGTCTATGAAGCAAGGTGGCATTTGGTATATCACAGATTTTTATTTGCAAGCTGAGTCAGCAAGGCTGAACAAATATTTGGTTAAAACCATGTATGCATTTTTTGTTACTATGTGTAGCATAGAAGCAAGACAGCTGCCAAACATATTCTCGTGTTTTAGTGCAAAGGAATTTGATGAAAAAGTACGGTTAGAATCTAATTACTTAAGACAAAGTATATTCCAAAAAAAATAGCCACGCAAATGCATGGCTATCTTTTAAATTGGTTTGAAATGTTTAGTGAGAAACCATAGGATCAAGTGTTTTAGCATGATCTACCCAGCTTTCTACGTTGCTTAAAGAAGGAGCAGAGCGAACAAGGTTTTTCGCTTCGTTTACTTCGTTCATTTTAGCATGTAAATTTGCAGGTACACGGTTTCTTAATTCTTTTACTGTATCAACACCGGCAGCTTCTAATAAATCAGCATACTCTTCACCAACACCTTTAATGCGGAACAAGTCAGCCATATTTACCCAGCGTAATACGCTTTTGCCATCTATACCGGTTGTATCACAAATTGCCTTTCGGCCTTCTTTTGTGCATCCTTTTTCTAATAAAGCTTCTACAGTTTTAATACCAGCTCCGTTCAGTTTTTCTTTGTAGGCGGGGCCAATTCCTTCAATTTCACTAATTGTTTTTGACATATTAATTCGTTTTTGGGTTAAAAATTTGTTTAAAATTACGTTTCATAGTGGCAAAATCCTTGCCAATTCTGTGTTTTTTTTCACTATAAATTTCAGCGCTAATCTATTCAAATTCAAGCAAATATTACATTTCTTGTTAAGATGGCCGGCATTTTAGGAATAATTTTGTTTAAAGACTCCAAATAGTCTCATTGTAAGAACAAAAAAGAAACAGAAGCGAAATCCGGAAACTTAACGCTCTGTAAATCAGTATATAATAATGTCTTTAAAGTGTTAATTTTTTTAAATTATTGTATTATGAGTTTATCGAATGCGAAAAACAACAGTCCAGCGAATTATCAAAATGGTAATGGTCGTAAAAACCCAAAGGACGATGCTACAGGATTCAAGTCTGAATCTAGCAGCAATTTTAAAAATGAATCTGCCAATGAGATTCAATCAGTAACCGATCAGCTAAATGAAGTTGAAAATGGGGTTGTAAGTCAAGATCAACATCAATTGTCAAAATCAGATAGCTTAGAAGGTGAAATAGAGAAGCGGATAATGCGGTTTACAAGCCGCTTATATACCAGCTAATTTGTTTTCCTTAATTAAAGATTGGTAAAAGATACCGGAGTGCTTTATTTCACTCCGGTTTTTTATTGGGTTAATTCAAAAATACGATAGGATAATTTTGCTCTGGGTATAATAATGTCACCATCTTGATCATAAGAATGATTCATGGAGTAATACACTCCCAGGTCAAATGATACTTTGTTTGCTCCAATACCTACTCCAAAGTTTATTGCATCCATATTAAAATTGCCCTCTTTAACCTCGGTAACTGCCACATTAACACCAGGTAACGGGAATGGTAGTGGAAATGGCAATGGATTTCGTATGTAGGTTTCTGTGTAAATGTATTTAGATCCTCTGTTCATTAAAGAGTAACCTGCGAATATATTCCAATACATTCCTTTTCTTAAATCAAAGTTTTTCTGAACAAATAAATGGTAATCACTTATTACACCATTTACACTCGGATAAATATTGCTTGTACCTAAATTAAAACTGTCCGTTTTAAAATACTTGTGATCATACCTCAATGATTGAGAAAACCCAATTTCCATATTAGCTTCTTTCAAATAAAGCGTAAAAAAGTAATTCAGGGCTGCGCCCGAAAGCTGATCAGTCGCATCAAAAAAGATGGTTGATTGATCTGATTCTAAAGTAAGAGCATCTAATCCAATTGGCTCAACTCTATACTCAGTGCCCAATCCAAAATGTACTGTATTTCTGTTTTGTGCATTTGTGTTTAATGTAAATAGAAGCCCAAAGAGAATGAACAGGCAATAGTTTAATTTTTTCATATTTCAAGAAGTATTGTTTAGCTGATATTATTTATGCAATATATTTGTTTTCTATCAGAGTAACGAATTCATGGTATTTTCGTTAGATAAAGAGATATTTTTTAGAAAGAATGGCATTTAGAATTTGCACATTAATTATTTGTTTTTGCATTTGCTTTCAATCAAGCTTTTGCCAGGATGGTGAAGAAAAGAAAGAAAGGAAGTACTCGTTTCATTTTTCATTTGATGGTAGAAGAAGTTTTGTAAATAAAGAGCCCAATGATTTAGCCGGATTAAGATTAGGACTCGAGCACAATCAAAAAAGATTTAGATACGGCTTGGGTGCGTATTTCTTAAAAAGCGAAATAGTAAGTGAAGAAAAATTTGTAAATCAATTGGGGGATACGTTAGACATTCATTACAGTTTTGGGTATCCAAGTGTATGGTTCGAGAAAATTCTTTTAAGAAACGAAAAGTGGGAGCTTGCTTCAGGTGTGCATTTGGGTGCAGGCAATCATGAAGTGAAAACCGGAATAGAAGGCTTAAATAATTTTGAAGTGATTGAACAAGTAAAGTCTACTGTTTGGGAGCTAAGTGGAACTGCCGATTATTATTTAACAGATTGGTTGGCTTTTGGTACAGGTGCCGGATACAGGATTATTGTTGGGGCTAATGAAGACATTCGAAAAAGCTATAGCAGTCCCATTTATATCGTTAAAGCAAAAATTAAAATTTTTAAGCTTCACCAATTTATTACTCGCGATCCGAATACCATTGAGGATTAGACTTACCAATCTCCGGCATAACGTAGATCATTTTTTGTTTTTTCTTGGGTATAATTAAATAGTAAGCGTGTAATTTGTCTTAAGTGCAAGTAATCATGGCCAAGCCAGTTAAATAAAAAGTGTTCAGACGTTAAAGTGCCAAGTGATGAATGCTTGAAGCTGTTTTTCCAGGCAGGGTTTTCCAATGAATTCAGCCATTGAATAGACTTTTCCCTTTCGTATAAAAACTTTTTTAACATGTCATTATAATCTTGGTCTAGATAGTTTCTGTCTTTAACCCAAGCTACCGGATCGATTGGAGGAGGATTTGTGTTTGGATGTTCCATTACATGCCTCACTCTGGTTCTAAAATCTTCTACCTCTTCATCTCGCAAATGACACACTACTTCCAACAAGCACCACTTAGTGCTGTCCTGTTTATACAAATATTCATCCTGCCTTCGTTCTTTCAAAATACTTTCAAAAGTTAACCTATTTGCAGCTAGATTTTCAATGATGTAATTATGTGCCATAAAATTAATTAAACTCTTGTAAGAGTAAATGTATCAGTGCCAATGGTCCATTCCATGGTATTGTCATCAATAAAAACACCATTCAATACATCATTAAAACCAACTCCAGAAAGAGTGCCACTAAATGTATTCCCATCACACATACTCAAATTCCAAGTTGCTGATTCAGTGTAACCATAACCATCATTAATTACAAGCGAATTGCCATTAATTGTTAATGTTTCCAATGGATAACCCGGTTCGAACCAAACGCCATCAAAATGTGTTTCTACTTTACATTTATCATCATCTTTTTTGCACGATGTCAATAATGTACTCGCTGCCAATAGGAAAATACTTAATAAAATTATGGATTTTTTCATTACTGTATAAATTGTTTAGTGGAGCTAAGATGCAAATTTATTGCAGTTTGGTTAGAAATTGAAATAATAGCACCTGAGAATAAAATGCAGTTTGATGTCTATAGGAATGTTGTAATATGTTGAATATAAATAATATAAGAAAATTCTGGTCTATTTTTCATTGAGCTTCATTTGTAAGGATGCCAGGTAGATTAGTCAGCTTTTTTATGGTGCTCTACTATATTGTTATAATGAGTTTCCCCATGTTTTTCAATCATGATTGAACCAGGGCATTTTTCAGGCAAGAACCACTAAGTATAATATTTAAACAATGTATTGCAGAGTACTACTTTCAATCCTTTGGATGGTTGTATGCATATCACTTACACCTCATGAAACATTTGCTACTCATGCAGCAGGTGCTCAGTTAACGGTGCAGCATGTGAGTGGCAATACGTACAACGTAGTTTATACTTTTTACAGAGATTGTGCGGGAGTGAATGCTCCCAATAATGTTACTATAGATGTTAACTCTGCAAATTGTGGAATCAGTACAACCTTAACCTTATTCAATACATCTTCTACCGAAATAACGCACGCCTGTGCAAGTGCAGTATCTACTTGCAATGGAGGTACGGTTACCGGAATTCAAAAATATATTTATGAGGCAACCATTGTATTGGATTCTACTTGCACTGACTGGGTGTTTAGCCACGACCGATGTTGCAGAAACCATTCTATTACAACGCTAAATGACCCCGGAGCTGAAAATATTTATTTAGAAACCCATTTTAATACACTAAATGTTACCGGAAACAGTACTCCACAGTTCAATAACGATCCTATAATATTTACCTGTTTAAATCAAAGTTTTACTTATAACAATGGAGTAATTGATGTAGATGGGGACTCATTGGTGTTTTCCCTTTCTGATCCGATGCATTTGGCAGGTACACCCGTTGTCTATAATGCCGGATTTTCTGCAGCAAATCCTTTAACTACCAGTACAGGTTTTAATATTGACCCGCAAACAGGCCAAATTACATTTACACCAAGCGCAATTGGTATTGGAGTAATAGTGGTGCGCGTAGATGAGTATAGAAACGGAGTATTGATCAGTACCGTTTTTAGAGATATGCAAATCTATGTTGATGCATGTACCGGAAATGCCTTACCTACCTTAAGCGGATTTAATAACACCACGAATTATAATTTTACCATTCCTGCAAATCAAAATGCATGTTTAACCATTCACGCACAAGACCCTGATAGCAATAATGTATTAACCATGTCTTGGAATAATGGTATTCCAGGAGCTACGTTTACTCAAAACGGAGCCAATCCTCCGGTGGGACAAGTTTGTTGGACACCAACGTATGCAGATACTTTGCAGAACCCACATGTTTTTACGGTGCTGGTATTGGATGATAATTGCCCTTTAAATGGTGCACAAGTATTTACTTATACTGTTAATGTGGTTTATGATACTTCCTTGGCTTGTATTATTAATCCAGTTGCACCATTATGTACCGGTGATACAAATGCAACAGCTAATGTAACGGCTATGCAAGGTGTTCCACCTTATACGTATTTATGGAATACCGGTTCAACAGATACTAGTGTAACAAATATTTCTGCCGGTACTTATACTGTTTTGGTTACCGATTTGCATAATGATTCAGCCATTTGTATGGTTAATATTATGGATCCACCGCCATTGATATTTAATTTAATTCCTGTTAACCCAACTTGTAATAATATACAAGGTGGAAGTATAGCAGCTAATGTTACAAGTGGAACAGCTCCTTATATGTATAATTGGAGCAATGGAATAACAGATTCAGTCAATGTAAATTTAGTTCAGGGAACGTATACACTAACGGTAACGGATGCAAATGGATGCACGGCAATTGAATTTGCCTCATTAACCAGTCCGGCAGTTTTAAATTGCAATGCTTCCGGTACTTACATAAATTGTTTTGGTTTAAATACCGGAACGGCAAATGTATCAGCTAGCGGTGGAACCGGAGCTTATTCCTATGTGTGGAGTAATGGTCAAACAAACGCAATTATTCAAAATTTGTCCGCAGGTTTTTATACAGTTACTGTTTCTGATGGTAATGCTTGTACGGCCATATGTTATGTTCAAATAACCCAAAATAATCAGCTGATTGCATCAACTTCATCAACCGATGTTTTATGCAATGGATTTAATTCCGGTACTGCCAGCGTATCAGCATCAGGAGGAGTTGGAAGTTTGAATTATTTATGGAATACGGGTAGTTCAAGCTCTCAAATTAGTGGATTAACAGCGGGTACCTACACGGTTACAGTTTCGGATAGTCTTAATTGCACCTTAACTAGACAAGTCGTGATTAGTGAACCTCCAGCCCTTAATGCAGCACTTACAGTGAATAATGTGCTGTGCTATGGAATGAATGACGGAAGCGCCAGTGTAATTATAACAGGTGGAATAGGACCTTACACAAACAATTGGTATTTAGGTTCGAGTATAATACAACCTGTAGATTTATTTGCGGGAGCATACTCAATTCAAGTTACTGATGCAAATGGATGTACGTTAAGCATGCCATTTTCGGTGACTCAACCGACAGTATTAAGTATAAGTGCTACGAGCAATGATGTAAATTGTTTTGGTTCTAATGATGGTTTCGCTTTGGCCATTGGCACAGGGGGAACATTTCCTGTAAGTTATAGATGGAGCAACGGAATGAGCAGTCAAAATATAAACGCTCTGGGACCTGGAGTGTATTTTGCTACCGTTACGGATGATAATGGATGCACGGCAAGCACTTCTGTGCAATTATTTGAGCCCACATTGTTGGATGGTACGATAACAGCTACAGATGTATTATGTAATGCAACAGCAAGCGGCACAGCAAGTTCAAGTATTTGGGGTGGAATTGGACCATATAATTATAGTTGGAGCAGTGGAAGTTCTAATTCAAGTTTGACTAGTCTAACAGCTGGAACATATACATTGGTTGTTAATGATGCCAATAATTGTACCTACATGTCACAAGTAACTATTGGTGAGCCGGCAGCCTTAACAGCTAGCGTTTCTTCTGCAAATGTATTGTGCAATGGTGATACTAGTGGAAATGCTTCTGCAATTGTTGCAGGTGGTCTTTTACCATATAATATAAATTGGAACAGCGGGGCGGTACAGGTAAATCCCATGCATTTAGTAGCCGGTAATTATCACATGCAAGTTACCGATTTAAATGGCTGTACATTAATTGAAAATTTTGTCATTACTGAGCCACCTGTTTTGCAAATTTCAGGAAATAGTACTGATGTGCTATGTCATGGCGATTCTACCGGAATTATTCAGGCAATAGTTAGTGGGGGAGTAAGTCCTTATAATTATTTATGGAATACCGGGGCAACAGCAATTAGTGTTCAATCCCTCTTGGCCGGTACATATGATGTTATTGTAACAGACTCAAATAATTGTTTGATTTCAGATTCTTATTCCATTAGTGAACCTCTTTTGTTAGTAGCTGAAGTTATTAGTGACAGTTTATTATGTATAGATCAATCTGCAAGTGTTCATGCATTTGCCAGTGGTGGTTCTGGAGTCAATTATGAATACTATTTAAATGGAATTGCGATGGGCGGACCGGGTCCTTTTAACTTTTTGGCTGCAACAGATACGTGTATTTCATTATATGTAACTGATGGACACGGTTGTGCATCCGAAATGGATACCACTTGTGTATTGGTATATCCGGAGTTAAATGTTTTGGCGAGTGCAGAAGACACCATTTGTTTTGGCGATACCATTACATTGAGTTCGCAGGCATCAGGTGGAAATGGTGGACCCTATTATTACAACTGGGGGTATTTAGGAAACGGCCAAACCGTGCAGACTGTTCCAATGAGTTATCCATACTATAGCAATTACATCGTTTCTGCAACAGATTCATGTTCGCCAATGGCTTATGATACGGTTGTAGTTGGTTTTTATAATATGCCACAAGAAATAATAACATTGGAAAGCACACAAGGTTGTGTTCCTTTAGATATGCAAGTAACGAACAACTCGACTAATTCATCCTATTGTGCCTGGAGCATGGGTAATGGAGATAGCTTGTTTAACTGCGGTTCTTTTATATATACTTATGATACACCGGGAACTTATGTCGTATCTGTTGAGCTGGAAAACGTAAATGGTTGCAAAAGTTCTGTAGATACTGTTGTGACGGTTGAAGCTTATTCCTTGCCAATAGCAGACTTTAAATATGCTCCACTGGAAGTGGAATTACCAAATGCAGAAATTGATTTTTACAATAATTCAATTGATGCTATTTCATTTGAATGGCATTTTGGAGACGGGAATATTTCATATGATGAGCATCCGACTCACGTCTATGCAGATTCAGGCACTTACACGGTAACACTGTATGTTGAGAATGATTTTGGCTGCAGGGACTCGCAGCAACTAACGGTTGTTGTTCACATGAACTTAATAGTTTATATACCCAACAGTTTCTCTCCGAATTTTGATGGAACCAATGATCTTTTTTATCCAAAAGGGGTAGGTATTAGTGATGAGGGATATTTATTAGCTATTTACAATAGATGGGGTGACAAGATTTATGAAACAACAGATGCAAGAGGCTATTGGGATGGTACCATTAAGCACTCAAAGAATATAGCGCCACAAGGGGTGTATTTATATTTGATAACCGTTAGAGATTATAAAAACGAACCGCATTATTTAACAGGTACCGTTACCGTAGTAAGGTAAGTTATAGCCAGTTGCTTTTATCTTTTAATGGTGCTCTCTTTATGCTTGGAATTTCTTTCTCGTAATAGCCCATGTAAAACAATCCCAGGCATTTTTCACCTTCGGCCATTTCGCAAAAATCGTTCATGCAATCTTTTAGTTTTGGAGTGCTCCAATAACAGCCAATGTTATAAGCCGTACAAGTCAAGTACATGTTTTGCACCGCCATAGCAACAGATGCAATTTCTTCCCATTCAGGTATTCTTTCAGCAGGGTCACGCTGCATGTTTATTGCAATAATGCAATTTGCCAATAGTGGTTTTTGTTGAAGGCTTTTGTATTTGCTTTCAGAAAAATTTTCACCACTAAATAGCTTTTTATACTTATCGGCTAAGAAATTTGAAAGTTCTGCCCTTTGATTGCCCCGAATCACTTTAAAGCGCCACGGTTCAGTTAGCTTATGCGTTGGAGCGCGGCAAGCATTTTCTAGAACCTGTTTAATTACAAGTTCCGATATTTCTTTATCAATATAGTTTTTGGGGTAAACAGATTTCCTGTTATGAATAATCTCATTAATTATTTTAACATAACTGCTGTCCAAATCAAAATGGGATTAACCTATTGTTCGATTTCAACTATCTTATTGAAGATGCGATACTCATCAATCTTCGGATCGAAAAATTCTTCAGGCTGATAATACAGAATCACTCTTTTATTAAGTAATGACTTGTATTCACTAACAATGTTCAAATCAGCTTTTACACTGCTAAACCAATAGTATTTTTTTTGAACGCTGTTTTCTTCTTCAAGCGTAAAAACAACAAAATTATCTGTGTTAATATCAGTGATTTCTCCTTCTACAAATAGCGTTTCTACTTCATCATCATCAAGTTCGTCTAATAATTCAGGGTTTTCTACAAACATTTTTAGCACTTCGGGGCATTTTGAGGCCAACTTAACTCCAATTAACATACCCAGTTTTTCGTATGCTTCTGCATCACCGGAAGTGATATCAATGTCATTTTTCTTTTTAAGCGCCTTTGCATAAGGTTCTGAAGCCGCCATCATGCACAAACCAATTTCCAGAGTGTACTGTTCGGTATCCATATCCTTATCAATTTCATTGATGCAGTCACAGGTCGTTTCGGTAATTTTATCTATGTGGTCTTGTGCGTTACTGCAAAAAGGCAATAGGAATACAACTGCCAGTAGTAATACGTTTTTCATATTTTTATTATCGATTTAAATTATAGGCTTAAGGTATGAAAATTGATTTAATTGAAGATAAATTTTAATTATCTCTCTTTTCAAAATCTTCATTCTTTTTAAGTTCTACTCTTCTAATGATGAGTAATATTAAAATTACAAATATGGCTACCCATATAAGCGCTTGAATACCGACTATAATTGCTGAAAATATTTCCATTTTTAAGATAGTTTAACTGCTGTACCATAAGCCAATAATTCAGAAGCTCCTTGTACTATTACAGATGTTGTAAGGCGAACATTTACAATTGCATCTGCTCCCAATTTTTGTGCATCATCAATCATTCTGTGAATGGCTTGTTCTCTCGACTCGGCTTGCAGTTTTGTATATTCTTCAATTTCTCCACCTACAATGTTTTTTAGTGTGGCAAATATATCTCGCCCAACATGTCTGGCTCTTACTGTACTACCCCTGGCAATGCCAAGCACCTCTGTAATCTGTCTATTGGGAACGGTTTCTGTATTGGTAATAATCATTTGAAATAATTTAATAAAAAATTGAGACAATAATATACTAAAAATTAATGACTAGAATTTATAGTTCATCCAGGTATATTTTAAGCCGGTTATTTATAAAGTATTTCCAGCCTTCAACGGCACTTTCTCTTTTAAATTCAGGAATGGTTTCGTCAAAGTCTTCAGTAACTTTTGCCGTTACGGTAATTTTAGTTTTACCACTTATTTCACTTAAGTCAAACGTTACATTTGAATCACCTTGGTAACCATTAAATTTCCAGTTTACAGTTATGCTTTTTTGTGGACTAACTGCGGTCACTTTCCATGCATGTGGAAATGTGCGTACTTCTGATTTTACATCAAATAATGTTTCAAATCCCACAACAGGTTCAAATGCCGGTATGTTTTCAAAAAACCATTCTCTCATTTGTTCCACATCCGTTATTGCATTCCAAACTTCATCAATTGATTTGTTAAACTCTTGCTCAGTAATAATGGGTGGATCCGTTGTTTTCATATGATAACGTTTTAATTCAAATGGGAGAAATGAAGAAAAATTTTAATTCTTGTTTGGCTTGGTAACTCTGCCAATTGCAATTAAAGAAGTTCCGCGCACGGGTGACGCAAATATAGCTTCTTCTAATCTAAGCAACTTATCAAAAAACCAATTGAATAATTTATGTGGTGGCTTAAAACCGGTGCTTATTGCTTTTTCTTCAGAAACAAAATGTAAAATATATTTTCTGATGAATATTAATGGGAGCAATGTAAATCCCCAGTATCTTATATCAACTTCTTCTAAGTTGCATGCTTTAAAAATAGCCCGTATTCTTTTCTTGTCGTATCTTCTTTTGTGTCCATCTACTTTATCATACTTGCTGTATAGCGCGTTTAGTGCCGGTACATTGATTACAATTAATCCGTCTTCTTTTAAATAGTGGGTGCATGTTTGAACAAAGTCTGTGTCATCCTCAATATGTTCAATTACATCCATTAGCAGCACACCCTTGTATTGATTGAGTAATTTTTCAGGTTTATCGTAAATGTTTAGGCAATATAGATTCCCATTCATTTTGCCAATTTGCTCCATGGCAAACATATTGAGGTCGCAGCCATCTAAGGCAACGTTTGGGTAATGATTAAACTGATTTATAACTAAACCGCTACCGCAACCCACTTCTAGAACTTTGTTGTTGTTCAATGTGTCTAATAAGCCATTTTTAAAAATTGCTCTCAGTCTTCCCTTACTCCAGAAATGATTAGGGTCGGCCAATTCAAACCAAGAATCAGCCATGTCCACTTTTTCCGGTTCTGAAATAATTTCAATGTGATTACTCATTTACTTTTTGACCGTTTATGATTTTATTCTTAATGATATACAGCGGTCTTTCTTTAACCTGAAAAAATATTCTTTGAATGTATTCTCCAATGATCCCTAAAGACAATAATTGAAATCCACCAAAAAGAATTACAGCAAACAATAATGCAGTAAACCCGGTAGGTACATCACCATACATATATTTCTTAAACAGCGTAAGGGCGAAATAAATTAAGGAGCCAATGATGCAAATGGTACCAAAAACAGATAACAATTTTATGGGTAGAGTGGTGTAGTTGAAAATACCGTCCATCGCCAATTTAAACATCTTACTTAAGGTATATTTTGTATCACCTGCCGCACGTGCTTGTCTCTCATATTCAAAACCAACTTGTTTAAAGCCAACCCAACTTCTGATGCCTCTTAAGAATCTACTTTCTTCTCTGTTAGCATTTATTGCATTAAGAACTGGTCGTGTGATCATTCCAAAGTCTCCGGAATCTTTCGGAATAGGGTAGTTTGAAATTTGATTTATTAATCTGTAAAAGCTGTTGTATGCAAGTTTTTTTAGAAAACTTTCTTTTCTTTTTCTTCGAACACCATAAACGATGTCATAGCCTTCTTCAATTATTTTCTTAAAGTCAAAAAATAATTCAGGTGGATCTTGCAGATCAGCATCCAGCAACATAATTAAATCTCCTTTAGCGCTATCTAAACCGGCACTCAATGCTTTTTGATGGCCAAAGTTTCGTGAAAGAAAAACGCAATGGTATTTGGGGTCTTTCAAAGCGAGTGCTTCCATGAGCTGAGCAGTATTGTCTTTACTGCCATCATCAATCAAAACCACTTCGCAGATTTCATCCATTTTAGCAATGAGCTCATCCATTCTTTCAATTAATGAAGCAAAGACTTCTGTTTCGTTGTAAACAGGAATTATAAAGGAAACTGCAGGTTGGTTATCCATATGATACCAATATATTATGTGCTATTTTTTGGTAAAGCGGTAAATATACAAAAGCTTGTTAATTTGCTGAGTTGCCTCTATTAATTTTCTAGTAGCGTAATACAAATTTTATTTCCTCGCACACTCAATACACTTCTCGCTTTCGGGCATTACGTATAATCGCCCAAATGGAATATCTCTTTTGCAGCGTATGCATTTGCCAAATTCTTCTGTGTCTATGATTTCTAAAGCATGCTCCATTTTTTGTTGCTTGTCTAAAGAAGAGCGCAAGGCGGCTTCATTTACACTTTTATTATTAATGGCATCCATACGGCTAATGCGCCCAATGGCATTCTCGGGTGCAATGGGTTTAGTTTGCTCCTTTAAATCTTCAATATCATCAGCTAAGAGAATCAGTTTAGATTCTATTTTCTTTTTTAACTGACCTTTTTCTTCAGTGCTTAGCATTTTTCTTTTTTTTGCCGTAGTCTTTTACGCCAGCATTTATTTCGATTAATAAATGGTTTTCCATGGGTGGAATAGGGCATGAGTACTTATCATTATAGCAACAGTAGGGATTATAGCTGGTATTAAAATCTAATTCTACCTCATTGGTTTTTGGAATTTTCATATCTAAATACCTTCCTCCTCCATAAGATGTTTCTCCATTTGTTAAATCAGTAAAGGGTATAAATAAGTAATCTTTATACTCATCATTCTCATCTCTCTCTTTCTGATTTTGGTATGCGAATAACTGATAATCCTTTCCGTCTAATTGAAAAGTCAGTTTCGCATAGGTTTTATAAACCGGTAGGCGAGCAGTAGATGTTTTCATTTCAAATACTCTTCCGTCTT
>JABDLV010000109.1 GCA_013001815.1 Bacteroidia bacterium | reverse complement strand
AGAATACAAATTAAGGGGTTTTTACTAAAGGCGTTGCAAATAGGTCAAAATCTTCAGCATCGATTATTTCTACCTCCACAAAATCGCCTTTTCTAACGTAATTTTCAGAAGCAGTTATCAACACTTCATTATCCACATCAGGAGAATCATGCTCTGTGCGGCCAACAAAATACTCTCCCTCTTTTCTATCGATTAAAACTTTGAACGTTTTACCTATCAGAGATTCGTTTCTATCTCTAGATATACTTTGCTGAGCCTGCATAATTTCTGCTGCTCGCTCTTCTTTAACTTCTTGTGACACATCATCCTCATAGCTATGCGCGTGGGTATCTTCTTCATGTGAATAGGTAAAGACACCAAGTCTTTCAAACTTCTGCTCTTTTACCCAATTCAGCATTTCTTTATGCTGCTCTTCTGTTTCGCCCGGAAATCCACTAATCAAAGTAGTTCGAATGACAATGCCCGGTACTTTTTCTCTTATGGTTTTTATTAAGCGAGTAGTTTTATCATAAGTGGTTCCTCTGCGCATACGTTTCAGTACCTCATCACTTATATGCTGCAGTGGTATATCTAAGTAGGAACAGATTTTTTTGTTCTCGCGCATCTCATCCAAAATATCTAATGGAAAACCGGTAGGGAAAGCATAGTGTAGTCGAATCCACTCAATGCCCTCCACAATACTTAACTGATTTAACAGGTGAGCCAATTTTCTTTCGCCATATATATCTAAACCGTAGTAAGTAGAATCTTGAGCAATGATGATCAATTCCTTTACACCCTTTGCAGCCAAAGCTTTTGCGCGTTCCACTAAGTCATCCACCGGTGTAGATTTATGTTTACCACGCATAATAGGAATGGCACAAAATGCACAAGGCCTGTCGCAACCTTCAGAAATTTTAAAGAATGAAAAATGAGTTGGCGTGGTTAAGGTTCTTTCGCCAATTAACTCATGCTTATAATCTGCACCAACAAAATTTAATAAACGAGGTAAGTCATGCGTACCAAAGTATGCATCTACATCCGGTATTTCCTCCACCAAATCATCTTTATATCTTTCTGAAAGGCAACCTGTAACCAGCACCTGTTCTACATCACCGGCCTTCTTCTGTTTCGCATAATGCAAAATGGTATCAATACTTTCTTGCTTGGCATTATCAATAAAACCACAGGTATTTATTATTACAATATCTGATTTCCGCTCGGTCTCATGTTCCACATCCAGGTCATTGGCTTTTAACTGACCCATTAAAACTTCAGAATCGTAAATGTTCTTAGAGCACCCTAGGGTAACAACATTTATTTTTTTCGATTCTGTGTTTTTCGTTCTCAAGAAATGATTGGGCTAATTATGAAAAAGAGAATCAACAAATTCTTCTTTATTGAATTCTTGCAGGTCATCTATCTGTTCACCAACGCCTATGTACCTTACAGGCACTTTAAACTGGTCAGAAACTCCAATTACCACTCCACCTTTGGCAGTACCATCCAGCTTAGTCAGTGCGAGTGCATTCACTTCTGTTGCGGCTATAAATTGCTTGGCTTGTTCAAATGCATTTTGTCCGGTACTGGCATCTAACACCAACATAATTTCATGAGGTGCATCATCTACCACTTTTTGCATTACTCGCTTTATCTTGGAAAGCTCATCCATCAAATGGCTTTTGTTATGCAATCTACCGGCAGTATCAATAATAACTACATCTGCATCTTGTGCAACAGCAGCCGTAACCGTATCAAAAGCTACAGAAGCCGGGTCTGCACCCATATGCTGTGCGGTAATTGGCACCCCAACTCTGTCTGACCAAATCTTTAACTGTTCTATTGCTGCTGCACGAAAGGTATCTGCTGCTCCTAACATTACTTTCATTCCAACTGTTTTAAATTTATTGGCCAACTTACCTATGGTCGTGGTTTTCCCTACGCCATTTACACCTACAACCATAATTACATATGGCTTTTTGGCTTTTACTTTTTCTTCTATTGAGTATTCACCGTTTTCATTTTCGTTTAACAGTGCAACCGTTTCATCCTTTAGAATTCCGTTAAGTTCAGAAGTACCCAGGTATTTGTCTTTGGCAACACGTGCTTCAATTCGCTCAATAATTTTCAGGGTTGTTTCTACACCAACGTCAGAAGTAACCAGAACTTCTTCTAAATTATCCAGCACTTCAGCATCAACCGTAGACTTACCGGCAACTACATGAGCCAGTTTAGAAAATACACTCTTTCGAGTTTTCTCTAAGCCTTTATCGAGTGTTTCTTTTTTCTTCTTATTGAATAAACCAAACAATGCCATTGCTTCTGTAGTATTTAGGTTCAAACAAAAAAAGCCTCTTTCAGGTGGAAAGAAGCTTTTTAAGGTAATTTAGGTTAGTTTATTTTTTATCCTCAGCTAAGAAATCTTTCACATGGTCTACATGTACAATTTCTTCTTTAAACGAGTAAGAACCCGTCTTAGGTGATTTTACCATTTTAACTACTTTGGTAAACTCTTTTCCTTTACCTGTTTTCAGTGTTGCTACAACTTTCTTAGCCATGAGTTATCTTATTTAATTTCTTTATGAACGGTCATTTTCTTAAGAATAGGATTGTATTTCTTAATCTCCATTCTATCAGGTGTATTCTTTTTGTTCTTCGTAGTAATGTAACGAGATGTGCCCGGCTTACCTGTAGCCTTATGCTCTGTACATTCTAATATTACCTGAACTCTATTTCCTTTCTTTGCCATTATAATCTCTTTTTAGCCCCGCGAAAATACAACAATTCTTAAAATTCTCCTAATCATTACTATTCTTAATGAGGCCGTTAAATGGGCTATTTTCTTTCATAACTGCCTCTATTTCTTCTACTTCCTTTGGAATATGACCTGATAAGTTTTGAGGACCATTTTCAGTAACTAAAATATCGTCTTCAATACGAATTCCAATATTCCACCATTTTTGGTCACATGGCGAACCGGCATTGATATAAATACCCGGCTCAACGGTTAAAACCACCCCTTCTTCTAATTTTCCGTAGGTGCCTACATCATGCACATCCATGCCTAAATAATGAGAAGTTCCATGTGGAAAGTACGTACTCACTTGACTCTCATCGTCCATTATTCCCAGTTTCACCAAACCCTTGGCAATTATAGCCCTGGTGGACATGTGTGGCTTCATAAAGGAATTACCAACCTGACAATCTTCTATTCCCGCTAATTGAGCTTTTAACACCAGATTATAAATGGCTTTTTGCTCTTCAGAAAATACACCATCAACAGGTATTGTTCTGGTAACATCTGCAGAATACCCATTCATTTCAGCACCCACATCCATTAGCAACATATCGTCCGCATTTAGCTTTCCCTTATTATCTATATAATGAAGAATGCAAGCATTTTCTCCGGAGCCAATTATGGAAGGAAATCCCGGATATTCTGAGCCTGCTGCTTTAAAATGAAATTCAATTATTCCTTGTGCTTGACTTTCGGTCATTCCCGGTTCTATTGTTTTCATAACAGAAACCAATCCGTTTCCGGTAGCATTTATTGCTTTTTGAATCAATGCTATTTCGCCTTCAGATTTAACTTGTCTTAGCTCGGCCATCCATTCTTTCAAGTCTGTTTTATTCGGCTTTTTAGAGGCTTCGGCCAAGGCTCTTTTCAGATTATTTACCACTTTATCTAAGCCGTTTTTTCTGCTTGGACCTGCCTTTAAATCGCCATTCGGGTATTGAACAAATACTTTATCAAAAGCACTTAAACTTACTGGCAATTTGTTAATTAGATCTGTAGTCGTAACGGCATCCAAATGCAATTCTCGCTTTGCATCTCCTTTACTCATTCGCTTGCCATTCCAACTTTCATACTTGGCATCACGTGCCGGAATCACCATTAAATGATCGCTCTTTTTTCCATCAATTTCCTGCTCATTTTTGAACACCAAAAGCATGGCATCCTGGTTATCGAAACCACTTAAATAAAACAAATCAGGATTAGCCTTATAGCGAAAATCTACATCATTCGATCTGCTTTTCACCGGATAAGAAAACAGGATGGCCACCGAATTTTCGGGCATTAATTCCCTTAATGCTTCTCTTTTTATCTTATAAAAATCGGGCTGTAATAAAGGGGCCTCCATCACGGCTGCATTGCTCAAAACAAACACACACAACAAAGCCTGTACAATAAACAGTTTGCGAATCATATAAATAAAACTACGAAAAAAGAGGAATTATTTGATTTTGCCGTTCTTTTTGTACTCTCTAAGTACAGTGGCAATACCTTTTTTATTGATGGTTCTTAAAGCAGCAGTAGATACTTTTAATTTTACCCATTCGCCTGTTTCAGGATTAAAAAAACGTTTTACCTGCAAATTAGGATTAAACTTACGTCTGGTCTTTCTTTTAGAGAAAGAAACGTTATTTCCTGATATAGCTTTTTTACCGGTTAACTCACAAATTCTTGACATGATAATCTCCTATTACTTTAAGGTGCGCAAAGATGCGAATTTTTACTATTTAATACAATTTATTTACGCTTTAGAAATCAGCTCTTTACGAAGCATATTCAAAGCCGTGAGGCTGGAAATCTCAATATTTCGTGCTCTATTATGAATGAATTGATATTTCTTAGCCCTTACTCCATTGGGTCCGGCTACGGCAAGCCAAACAGTGCCAACAGGTTTCTCTTCACTTCCTCCATCAGGCCCTGCAATTCCGCTCGAGGCTATGGCATAATCCGTTTTCAATAAGTCTTTCACTCCCAGCACCATAGATGTAATTACCTCTTCACTTACTGCACCTACTTTTTGCAAATCTTCTTGCTTCACATTTAGTAAATCTTGCTTCACCTCATTGGCATATGACACCACCGAACCTTTGAAGTAATTTGAGCTTCCCGGAACGGCCGTAATCATTCTTGCAATATTTCCTCCTGTACAGCTCTCAGCCGTTGCCATTGTTTTTGATTGTGCTTTTAATTGTCTTCCAACGACCTCTTCCATCGTATCCTCATCATATCCAAAAATCAAATTACCAATGATGGCTTTTAGCTTATCGATTTCATTTTCTATCTCGTCTTTTATAATATGGTTCTTGGCCTTAGTACTTAGTCTTAAGCGCACCATACCGGGTTTAGGTAAGTACGCAAGCTTAATGTGTGATGGTAAATTGTTCTCCCAATCTTCTATTTCAACTGCCAAAGAACTTTCTCCTACTCCTTGAGTTAATACGGTTTTATGAAACACAACAGAAGAATTAAACTTTTTGGCCAGCTCCGGCAAAATCACTTCGCTCATCATTCCCTTCATTTCAAAAGGAACGCCCGGTATAGAATAAAACACTTTGCCGTTTTGCTCAAAGGCCATTCCAAATGCTGTGCCTCTAGGATTGGCAATTGGAGTGCATGATTCGGGAAGCATAGCTTGTTCTCTATTCAGCTCCTGAACCGTACGTTTACTCTTGGCAAATATCGCTTCAACATTGTTTTGCGCGTCTTTATTCAACACCAATTGAGTTTTGAAATATTGGGCTAAAGTGTTTTTTGTTATATCATCTTTTGTTGGCCCAAGACCGCCTGTAATTAACACAATTTCAGCCTTTTTACTTGACTCATCTAAAGTTTCAATTATCTCATTCTTGTCATCAGCAATGCAATACTTCTTACTAACCGAAATACCAATTTCATTCAATTTTTTACCCATCCAGGCGGAGTTACTGTCTATCACTTGTCCAATTAATAACTCATCTCCTATGGTAATAATCACTGCATTCATAGAACTTTAATTCAATTAGTACGTAAAGAAACGGATAATCAGAATCAATTTTACAGATTGGTCATGTATTTCTTAAACGACTTTTGTCCTTACAGCACAAATCCATTATAGATATGTTACATGACCTTAAATCTTAATTAATTAAAAAATGAAACTAAATTTTACTTGCCTACTTACACTTTTGTTTTCGGTTTGCATTTTTACAACAAACGCCCAAATCTTAAATCAACCAGCCGCATGGCCTAACGCATCATGGACAGTTTCCGGTACATACACCGCTGCTGGCCTTGTTAATGATCCGACAAGTGTTTCTACATTTTTGTTTGATGATGACCTTGCAGGGAATGGTTCAACAGATGATATTTCTGCTGAATCTCCAATCATTGATTTAACAGCTGCTAATGCAGGTGGCGAATCATGGGTTAGCCTGGCATCTAGCTATGTGTATAGAGAAATATCAGGTTCTCTAAACATTGAGTATTGGGATGCTGATGCAGGAATGTATGTTGCCTGGGAATCAATTTCGGCAAATTCAACAAATACAGATTATCAAATCTGCAATGGACAAGCAGCTTTTACAAGCATTCCTTTAGATATAGGTGGTTTTACTGGTACTCAATTAAGTGGTTTTAAATACAGATTTAATTACAATGATGCAGGTGGATGGAACTGGGGTTTTTGTATGGCCTCTCCTGTTATAACATCAGCAGCACCACCAAGCTGTTTAGACCCAATTAATTTAGGTGTTGCAAATCTATCGCCAACCGGTGCAGATTTAATGTGGACTGGAAGTGGAACAGTAGTTTCATATAATTTAGCACTTGATACTGCTGGCTTTGTTTTTACTGGAAGTGGTACTTCTGTTTTGGCAAGCCCTTATGCAGCAAGTGGTTTAATGAGCGGTACTGCTTACGATTTTTATGTTCAATCTGTTTGTGGACCTGACAGCAGCAACTGGGTTGGCCCATTTACATTTAGCACTCCGGCTGATTATTGCGCTGGTGATAAATTTTATGATACAGGAGGAGCGAATGGAAACTATAGTTCAAATGAAACTACCGTAACTACTATTTGCCCTGACAATCCGGGCGATGTAATACTGGCAACGTTTACAGCATTTGATATTGAAACAAATTGGGACGCCTTATATGTTTTTGATGGAGCAAGCACGGCTAGCCCATTGATAGCAAGTGCTAATGGCCCAACACAAAGTAACTTCCCGGCAGGTGGTTATTACGGAACATCTAATCCTGGTCCGTTTGTATCTACAGATGCAAGTG
>JABDLV010000098.1 GCA_013001815.1 Bacteroidia bacterium | reverse complement strand
TCATAAGGGTCTTCCTTATTATCTTCAGTGGTTGGAATTAAGTAATATTCCTCTTTTAAAATTTTATGTATGCCGCGTATGGTTTCAAAAATTTCTAGTTTGCTGCTAAACTCTGGTGGTTTTTTAGTGTTTTTAATCAAGCTGGTTAAAACCTGTTCATGGGCTGCATATCCTACCAGGCCAACAATAGAGTGGCCCCACTTGTAAAACTTTGCCGGTTCGGCAACGTAATCTGCTTTTTGTTTTTTATCTCCAAATGTGGTTAAGGAATCAGATGCGATGCAAATTTGTTTTCCTTTTCTAACTGCTACTAAAGTTGACATATATCTTTTTTTATCAAAAAATTATTTTCCGAATAAACCTCCTGCAACACTTTGCATTTCGGTGTTCATTAATTTTTCAGCTTGCTTAAAGGCATTGTTAATAGCCTCAACCATGCTTTGTTCTAATTGTGCTTTGTTGCTTTCATTGAGCAAGCTTTCATCAATAACAACATTTTGCACTTGCTTATTTCCTGTGCACATCACTTGTATTTTATCTTCTGCTGCAGTGCCACGAACGGTTATAGAGTCTAACCGCTTTTTGATTTCTTCAGCCTTGGCCTGCATTTCCTTGAGTTCTTTAAGTTTTCCTAACATTTTTTGTTTATCTTGAGGTTAATAATTAAGTCAAACTAAATATTTTAAATAACACTACTTGCAAAAAAAGCCACTCATTTGGGTGGCTTTTTTATTTGTTGTTATAACAGTTCAACCAGTTTTTCATATAAACCTGGGGCACCGGGTCTCGGTGCATTCGGGTCTAAAATTTTACCGTCCTTGCCAATTATCATATAGCGCGGTATGCTTGAAACGCCAAACTTCTTAACGGCTTCTGAGCTCCAGTTTCCTGGTGAAATGCCTTGTTCTCCTGTTAGTTTAAACGATTTCACTGAGCTTTTCCAACGCTCTTCACTGGCATCTATAGAAAGGTATAAGAATACAATATCTTTCTTCTGTTTATCAGTAAACTTCTCTTGTAGTTTATGCGAGTAAGGAAATTGCACACGACATGGTCCACACCAACTAGCCCAAAAATCTATGTAAATTATTTTACCCCTGTAATCATTTATGTTCACCATGTTACCTTCAAGGTTTTTAAACGCAAAATCAATTCCGCCATCTCTTTCTTTTGTTTTTGTCTTGACTTTAACCGGCTCTGCTTTCGTTGGTGATTTCATTGCATCGCCACACTTAGCAGAAATGGCATCTGCATAATGTTGATACTTTGTGTTTTTCTTTAATTGAGAGTAATTCTTACTCACTAATCCGGAGCCTGCTTTTTCACAAATATCATAAGTGAATTTTGCAATCATGTAAAATTGCGCCTCTTCAATTAAGTTTCCATTTGTGTACTCCGTTTTATGCATTAATGAAACCGAATAGTCTGTATATTTTTGGTAGTTGTTGTTCTTAGAAGTAAAGTAGGTAGAGTAGTACAATAAAAAATTTCGATATGCTTCAGAAATTATTGCATCATTGTTACTAGCAACTAATCCTTCCACTTCATCAACTATAATGCGTGGTAATGCTACAACCTTAGGGTCTTTATTGCTGTTACCTCTAACAATTGGGTAGGCCAATAATTGGTTATAATACTGGTAGCGCAAGGTATGGTCTAAAAAACTTTGAAATTGTTTAGATGTGCTTGCGTATGCCGGATGTTCTTTAATAAATTTCTTTTGATCCCTTCTGTTATCATAAGCCTCAATTTCAAACGGATCGAAAGAGGTGGTCATGATTTTATCTTTCATTATGTTTAGGTCATAATGATCTTTAAAATTGCTTTTAAATAAACTGTACACTTCGTTATTGTGTGCAGCCTTGCCATCAAACTTTACCGGGTTTTCATTGTTTGGATCAAAATTGATATGTAGATCATCACCCGGCTCAACATAAAGAGAAATGGTGAAGTCTTCAGAAGTTAGCTTAACAATTCTGTTTCGATCTAAATCAAACGTATGGCTAAAGGCATTGTTCTTTACTTTTAACTCTTCCAGTACTTGGTCTTCAGCAATAAATGTCTTTTCAACGGTTATGCTAATGTTTTTAATATCGCAATTAGATAAGCTGCCACTAATTGTTACAGGCCCTGCAAATAAAACACAAGGCATTATTAATAGGAATGCTATTATTTTCAATTTTTTCATTCTAATAAAATTTCTATGCTCGAATTTAAATAAAACCAATAATGGTATATCAGGTTGAAAAATGGGTTTTACACAATATATAAACGCTGAATATTACGGTAAGTTTTAAGTAAATTTAAAAGATTTTTCTCTTTTTTAACAGGTTCAATATCAATTTGTTCTAGGAGTTGCTGAGAGGATTTAATTAAACTTTGATCTTTAATTCCATCCTTTTGTCCAAAATGCAGGTATTGCAAAACAAGCAATCCATTAAAATTAGAGAAAAACCGTTTGCTAAAATTCGTGTAATTAGAAGAATGCTGAATGGCTTCTTTAAACTTAGATTCAAACTGAATGGAAGCGAAAAAAGCGGATAATGTAGGATATAGTTTAATATTGCTAAATGTTTTATTCCCATAGCTCAGTTCTAAATTTTCTATAAACAACTTTAGCTCATCAAATAATAAGGGATTAAAGCTTTTATAGTTTAACATGTCATCACCTTCATGCTGATTGATAAACGCACCGGTTCCAAAGGGTACTCTGTCAGAACCTCTTGCTGAAGGGTAAACACAAGTGCTGTTTAACTCCGTAAAATTTCCTAATGGAAATATTTTCTGTAAAAAGTAAAAATCTTCTCCTGCTTTCCTTTTATTCATGCCGCCTTGCTTTTGGTATGCACTGGAACGCACTGCCATGCATGAACCAATGGTTTGAAAAGCATAAGGATGACCTGCATGTTGTAAATTCAATGTGTACCAGCGCAAGTACAATTCATAAATGCAAATGGCTGTACGGTTCTCAATTGATAGTTTTGGGTCGTCAGTTCTGTGCTTAAAAGCCAGGTGGCAAGAAGGGCTTAATGGGTTTAGTAGAAAATGATTTTCAACTTCTGTCAAATAATTTTCTTCAATCAAACAATCGGCATCCAAGCAAATAATGATGCCGTCATTCTTTCTTGTTTTGTCAAACCGTCTAACGGCTTCATCCATGCCAATTTTTCTGGCCAAACCAACTCCTGCAGTTTTGTAAGGTAAATCATAAGCACAAATGATATGAAAATCTATATGACTTGAATTGTTCGATCTAATCCAAACTCTTGCTTCTTTTTCTGTTTCTTGGTTGTACTGTTTTATTTCTTCTGTTTCCTTTTCAGAATAATTAATGACAACAATTACTTCAGTTTTATTTTTTGTTGGATAGCACTGAGATAAGGATTCTAAAGTTTGGATTAATTCAGGTTCTTTATAGCAAGGGATAACCACTGACAAATGCAAATTATCGGGCACAGCTTCCTTAATTTGTTGACCACAAAAAGCCTGTTTTTCTAAATAAGAGTTGGAGGTCATTGTTATACTTTACCTAAATGAATATATTGCAAAAGTAGATTTTTAAATAGGAATGAAATACTCTTTAGAATTAGAAGTAGCGTCATCAAAGGAGTGGATTGATGCTGTTTTGAGCGATTTTGACGCATTTTTACAGGACCATGCCGATTGTGAGCGCAAGGCCTCAGCCATGGCTATGAGTTTTGTGGCCAAATGCCCGGATAAAACAGAAATAATACCGGAGCTGATTGAAACGGCTGTTGAAGAATTAGAACATTTTCAACAGGTGTATAAATTGATGGAAGATAGAGGGGTAAGCTTAAAAGCAGAAATGCCAAAGGACGAATACATTCATGCGCTTATTAATGAATGCAGATCAGATAGAGATGAACGCTTAATCGATCGCTTTTTAGTTGCATCAATTGTTGAGTGCAGAGGAGCAGAACGATTTAAATTAGTTGCTGATAATGTGAAGGATGAAAAACTAAAAAAATTCTATAAAGAACTTTGGACATCTGAAGCAAAACACGGTAATATATTTGTAAAAATGATGTTGAATTATTTTGATGAGGACAAAGTATATTCCAGATTAAAAGAGTTGAACGCAGCTGAAGGTAGAATTATTAGTGAATTAAAAATAAGACCTGCATTACATTAGAATATGAAAAGAAGAACGTTTATAAATTTTTTAGGTCGGGCAACTGTTGGCAGCGCTGCTGTGTATGCCGGTTTGCCAATGTTTGGTAGTTCTTGCAAGCCAGCCAAAAGGCCAATACCCATAAGCATTAAGAACGTGCAACCTACGTTAGAAGATGATTTAGTTTTAGCTGAAGGGTTAAATTATGACATTCTGATTAAATGGAAGGATGCAATTAGTGAAACCGACCAATTTGGTTTTAATAATGATTTTGTTGCTTATTGCCCATTTGATAAAAGCAATCCTGATGATGGAATTTTGTTTGTAAATCATGAATCACCCAAACCATTGTTTGTGAGTGAGTATGATGGTAAAAGCGATAAGACAAAGGAGCAGGTAGAAAAAGAAATGTATAGTGTTGGTGCCAGTGTAATTCGTGTTAAAAAAGAGAACGGTAAGTGGGCAATTGTAAATAATGATCCAATAAACAAACGTATTTCAGCAAAAACCATGATAGATATTGCATGGCCTGAGCCAATAATGGGTAGTACAAAAATGATGGGTACGCTTGGCAACTGTTCAGGTGGCGTTACACCATGGGGTAATTTTTTAACGTGTGAGGAAAATTATGACAATTATTATGGTGAAACTACCTATGAGGATGGTGAGCGCAAACTGCATGAAAGTCACTATGGATGGGAGAAGTATGTAGATAACCCACCTGAACATTATGGTTGGGTAGTAGAAGTAAATCCTCATACAGGAGATTGTAAAAAGTTAATAGGATTAGGCAGAATGGCGCACGAGTGCAGTACTGTTTTTGAAGCAGCAGATAAACGATTGGTGGTTTACACCGGAGATGATAGCATGGATGAGTGTTTGTACAAATTTATTTCTGATGAACCGGGTTCCTTGGATAAAGGAAAATTATACGTGGCTAATTTAGAAGATGGGAAGTGGGAGTCTATGCAAATTGAAGAACAAAAAATACTTCAAGATAATTTTAAGAGCCAAACGGAGGTGCTAATACGAACCCGGGAAGCTGCCCGACTAGTTGGTGGAACCTTGCTTGATAGACCGGAGGATATAGATATAGACCCATTGACAGGAGACGTTTATATGACCTTAACGAATAATATTCCGAAAGGAAATATGCACGGTTCAATAATTAAAATATTAGAAGATAATAGGGATAAAACATCACTAACATTTAAACATGAAACGTTTTTGGCAGGAGGAAAAGAAAATGGTTTTTCTTGTCCTGATAATATGGCTTTTGATGCGAATGGAAACTTTTGGTTCACCTCAGATATTTCCGGAAGTGTGATTAATAAAGGACCGTACATTCCATTCGGAAATAATGGTTTGTACTTGGTGCCTGTTAGTGGTCCGGATAAGGGGCAGATTATACAAGTTGCCTCTGCTCCAAAAGATGCAGAGTTTACCGGTCCTTGGTTTAGCCCTGATGGTTCTACCATGTTTTTATCTGTACAACACCCTGGTGAGCGTTCTAAGAGCTTGGATGATTTAACCTCAAATTGGCCTAATAAGAAGGGAGAGATTCCACAACCATCTGTTATTACTTTACAGGGGCCCCTGCTTGATGCGGTAAGTAAAATATCCTAAATTTGATACAAACTATATATTATGAAAAGTGTAAAGGATTTAAAGAAGAACCTAAATAATGTGGTAAATGAGATTGTAGAAGATGCTTATTCATTTATGCTCAACAATCCCGGTAAAAAGGAAAAGAAGGCAAATGAAATAATTGATGAAGCAGCAGACAAGAAGGACGAGATTATCGCATTAATAAATAGTAGGGCCGAGTTAAATGATAGAAAAGCTGTAAAAGCACATTTTGCCAAAATAAAAACGGAAATAAGTGGTTTAAAGGACAAGCTTGGAGCTTCTGTCACAAAATTGTAATTATTTATGCCGTAGGTAACTTTTGTAACCTACTTTTTTTTTGATTCAACGTACATTTGCATTTGCAGTAATTAATACTGCATTTCTTAATGTATAACTTAATAATATCGATAAAATGAAAAACAAATTAAAACTATTCAGCTTGCTTTTAGTTATTGGCTTAGTGTCAAGTACCGTTTTAACTTCTTGTGATGATGACGATGATCCGAGTGATGGAACATTCAGAGTAGTAGCCAATGTACATATAGATGGACAGGCGGTTGATTTAAATGATATGAAATATGTGAATGCATCCGGGAATACATACTCAGTTGTGCGATTTAAGGCAGCACTAAGCAAAATGAGAGTGAACAAAAGTGGAGTGGGTGATTTAATGATAGATAGTGAGCATTTGGTGGACATAACAGATCCTGCAAGTATGACTATTTATGAAGGCACCATTGCCGGAGGAGATTATGAAAGTGTAACATTTATTTTTGGATTGGATTCAACAATGAATATTAGAGGAGCATATCCTAATCCTCCATTCAGTAATTTTGAGTGGCCTATGATGTTAGGTGCAGATGTAGGATATCATTACATGCAGCTTGATGGATTTTATGATGGGTCATCTGGAATGGACCCGTATAATACACATGCCGGACCTACACAAGGTGTTCACTATCACAGTGAATATACATTTCCGGTGCAATTTGAAATTGATGGAGGAACGACTACCGCTACCATTGATATTAACTTGAACAATTTTTACAACGGTCCAAATGCCTGGGATTTTAGCGTAGTTCCTACTGCTATAATGCCCTTACCAGCTTGGCAAGTAAGTCTAAGAGAAAATGCTGAGGATGTGTTTTCTGTAACGGTAAACTAAAATAGATAAATGAAAAAAGGTGTAGTTATAGTATTGGTTTTAGCTATTGCATTGTTATTTCAGCAGTGTTCAGAAGACCCTACTGTAATTACACCTCCTGTTCCTCCGATTCATACAACCACTCCTTTTCAAATTAAAAAGCCTCAGGGTTTTCCAGATATTATTGAGCCTGCAGATAATCGCACAACGGTAGAAGGTCTAATATTAGGACGTAAGTTGTTTCATGAGCCATTACTTTCAGGCAACAACTTGCAGTCTTGTGCCACTTGTCACCAACAAGGGGCAGGTTTTTCAGACTTTAATCAGTTTAGTATGGGCATAGATGGTTCCATTGGTACCAGACAAGCTATGCCCATTATGAATTTGGTTTGGGGAACTGAATTTTTCTGGGATGGTAGGGCATTTTCATTAGAGCATCAAGCTTTAGGTCCGGTTACTAATCCTATTGAGATGAAGGAAACCTGGCCAAATGCTGTTGCAGAATTAAAATTGGATTCTGTATACAATGCACTGTTTTATGATGCTTTCGGAACCTATGATTATGATTCTACTCATGTTGTAAAAGCAATTGCACAATTTGAGCGTGCCTTAATTTCCGGTGGCGAAACTCGATTTGATAAATTTTTAAGAAATGAAATTGTATTAACACCCTCTGAAATAAGCGGGTTTAATATTTATCAGTCTGAAACAGGCGGAGATTGTTTTCACTGTCATGGATTAAGTGGGTTAATGACAGACAATTCTTTTCACAATAATGGATTAGATTCTTTGCAAGATCAAACAGATATTGGACGTATGGCAGTAACCGGTGATCCTGCAGACAGGGCAAGCTTTAAAACGCCTTCTTTAAGAAATGTAGAGTATACCGCTCCATATATGCATGATGGGCGTTTTGCAACTTTAGAAGAAGTTATAGATTTTTATTCTGAAGGTTTACACTGGTCCCCAACTATTGATCCATTAATGAAAAATGTTGGTCAGGGTGGAGTACAGCTTACTCCTTTTGAAAAAACAGATTTGATCAATTTCTTAAAAACAATGTCTGATCCTGATTTTCTCACCAACCCAAAATTTGAAGATCAGTAGTTCTTCCATCATCATTTTTTTACTTTCGTTAGCATGAAAAGTGTTTGCGTTTTTTGTGGTTCATCTGATGGAAACAATCCCTTATACAAAACAAAGGCCATTGAATTAGGAAAGCTATTTGCAGAAAACAATTTGCGTTTAGTTTATGGTGGTGGCGGATTTGGTTTAATGGGAGCCATTGCAAATGCAGTATTAGAGAATGGAGGTGAAGTAATTGGTGTTATACCGGATAGGTTGGTGCAAAGAGAACGCGCACATAATGGTTTAACTGAACTGCTCATTGTGAATACCATGAATGAGCGAAAAGAAAAAATGGCTGAGTTGTCTGATGTTTTTGTTACTATGCCGGGTGGTTACGGCACATTAGATGAGTTGTTTGAAATGCTTACTTGGAAACAATTAGGCATTCAAAATAAATACAACATAATATATAACGTAAATAGTTTTTTTAATCCTTTGTTAGATCAGTTAAAAACAGCGGCTGGCAATGGATTTTTAAAGGAAAAAGTATTGGGTGAACTAGTTGTATTAAATACTGCAGAAGAATTGATTCAACAAATCAAATCTCAGTCTTAAACTATAATCTATTAATAACCTCTTTAATTTTTTGAATTCTATTTTCTGGACTAGGGTGTGTACTAAAAAATTCACTTTTACCGCCACTGCCACCTGCAGCTTCTAACACTTTCATTACTTCAATCATTTCATTTGGGTTATACCCTGTAGAATGCATGTATTCTATGCCCAATCTATCACTTTCCAATTCATCTTCTCTTCCAAATTTCATATTTATCATATTCCCAATCATAGTAGCAACAGCAGCTGAGTTTCTGCTTGAAGAACTATTTGGGTCATAAGCAGCAATAACCGCTGCACCTGTTAGGCCTTGCGTTAATTTTGCTTTAGCCATATGCTCTGCACCATGTCTTCCAACCACATGTCCAATTTCATGGCCTAGTACACCGGCAAGTTGGTCTTCTGTGCGTAATCTATCCCATAATGCTTTCGTAATAAAGATCTGACCACCGGGTAATGCAAATGCGTTCACCATTTTATCATCACGCAACAGATGAAAATCGAATTGATATGGTGAGTTTCTAGCTGCAGAATTTTGAACAATCCTGTGCCCAATGGCCTTCAATCTGTTTTGCATATTTTGGTCAGGATACAAGCCACCATGCTGCTGGGCCATTTGAGGGGCGGCTTGCAATCCAAGAGCAATCTCCTGATCCGGTGATATTCCTATATGCTGCACTTCTCCTGTAACAGGGTTTTCTGAACTCTGGCTGTAATAATTAAATAAGGTAAATAGGGCAATTCCTATAGCTATCAAAAATTTAATTCGCTTTCCCATTGGTTTGTTTTATGTGTAAAAGGTCAAAAATAAGATTAAAGTCTTACATCTTATAAAGGGCCAAAATGACCCATTTATAGCAATATTATATATAAAACCAAGCAAAAAACAGACCAAACCTCCCATTTTTAGTCAATGAAATAGGGCATATTACCCTCAATTATTTGCCATTAACCAAATATCCTGTTGAAAACATAAATTATGCCCTATTCTTGTGTAAAGCGAAGCTCATACACGAGCGGGATGACCATAAAAACTTTACCAGAAACTGTGAATAATATTGGAAATCCTAAATTTTAGAAAAGATGAAAAAGTTAACACAATTAAACAGCATGCCATTCTTAGCCTTATTAATGTTAAGCATGGGTTTTATTAACGCAGAAGAGGGCTCTTGGATGCCATTCTACATTATTAGTGGAATACTAGGAGTTATTACTGTTGTTAGATTAGCAGAAATGTATTTTGGAAAGTCTAAGGCTTCCAAAAACTAAAATATATAAAGAGAGAATTACCTTAATACCCTTTTAAATTTTTCCTCATAGTTGATTTAAAAACCTTTTGGCGATCAGTTGTAAAAATGCGAAGCACTAAACCCCCAGCTTCGCATTTTTCTTTTTACTACCTTTCCCTTCCTATTTAATTTATTTAATCAATCTATACTTATGTCGAGTAGAAGAGAATTTCTTAAGAAGACCGGCTTGGCCTCTTCTTTAGCATTTATGGGCTTCAGCGCCTTTAGTGCTAGTCCTAAAAAACTAAGTTTAACGATAAAGAACAGTCCGGTTGTTATTTCTACCTGGCGTTTTGGCATGCCTGCAAATATGGTTGCAATGAAGGTGCTATATAATGACGGCCGGGCATTAGATGCTGTAGAACAAGGTGTGCGTGTGCCGGAGGCTGACCCTGCAGTAACTAGCGTGGGTTATGGTGGGCTACCTGACTTTAGTGGAAGAGTAACTTTGGATGCCTGCATAATGGATGAAACGGGGAATTGCGGTTCAGTAGCTTTTTTGCAAAATATAAAGCATCCTATTTCTGTGGCACGTAAAGTAATGGAAGACACTGAGCATGTTATGTTGGTTGGACAAGGTGCACTACAATTTGCAATTGGCAACGGATTTAAGAAAGATGTGCTACTTACTAAAGGTGCAGAAAAAGCATTTTTAGAACATAAGAATGCAATCAAAAAAGCCAAATACGATGAAATAAAAAGGTCACAAGAAGAAGACCATGATACCATTGGCATGCTTGCTTTGGATAAAAATGGAAATCTATCAGGTGCATGTACAACAAGTGGCTTGGCTTGGAAAATGCATGGCAGGGTAGGAGATTCACCAATCATAGGAGCCGGTTTATTTGTAGATAATGAAGTGGGTGCAGCAACTGCCACCGGCAGAGGCGAAGCAGTTATAAAAACATCTGGAGCCTTTTTGGTGGTAGAATTAATGCGCATGGGTAAGTCACCACAAGAAGCATGTGAAATAGCCGTTCAAAGAATAATAGACAAACAAGCAGACCATAAAGATTTTCAAGTTGGGTTTCTAGCGCTAAATAAAAAAGGTGAAACTGGTGCTTTTGCAATTAAAAAGGGATTTCAATTTGCCTTGCATAATGGCAGCGAAAATAAATTGATTGATTCTGAATTTAAAATTTAGAATAAATTTATATTCAATCATAAATATGTATTTTCCTCATTCGAAATAGAGAGAATGAATATCGATTTTATTGGTGATATACATGGTCACCATTCCTTGCTGGAAAAACTATTAATCAAGTTAGAATATACTAAGAGTAAGGGTTGCTACACTCATCCTGTTCAGAAAACAATATTTGTTGGTGATATAATAAATAGAGGACCTAAGGTAAGAGAATCCTTAGAGTTGGTGTTTAACATGTGGAAAAAAGGACAGGCAAGATGTATTCTTGGAAATCATGAGATTAATTTTTTAGCCTATCAACTGCATCAAAAGAAACCATTTCTTGCTGCTCAGCAAGTTCAGCGCATCGAAAAACAATTAGAGCACACGTTAATCAGTTTTAAAAACCACAAAAAGGAACTTGAGTTTTATACTGATTGGATTAAATCCTGGCCTTCAGTTATAGATGAAAAAGGCTATCGGGTAGTTCATGCATGTTGGATTCAAAAAGGAATAGATTTTTTCAAAGAAAGAGAATCGAATAGTAAAATGACCAATGATCTGTTGGTTAAGTTAATGGACGTTGGCACTAAGGAATACGGCTTGTTACACTCATTGTATCAAGGAGTTGATATACCTTATTTTAAAGAGGGTGATAATACAAAGAGCACAGCAGTAAGAATTAGATGGTGGGATTCTATGGCAAACAAGACCTATCGTGACATGGCTACAAAAGAGCGACAAAGAATTCCTGAGGAAAAAATTCCTGCACACTTTGTATCAAATTCTTATCAATACAATGATAAGCCATTGCTTTTTGTTGGTCATTTTTGTTTGGATGAATTACCACACTTAGTATCTGACAAAGTTTGCTGTTTAGATTTTTGTGTTAGTAAAAAAGGAATTCTAACCGCTTACAGATATTTAGCAGAAAAGAAGTTAAAAGCAGAACACTTATATTTCGTTCACAATTAATCTTCAATGAAAAGGAAAAGAATATTTATGTTGCTGGCCTGGTTCACGCTCATTGGCTTTAGTGCAATTGGACTAGCGCTTATCATCTTTTTTCAGGAGCAATCTTTATCTGCACTGTTTTTAGAACCCATGCATTGGGGCTTGCAACTGCTTATAGGTACAGTGGTTGGTTATATATCTGCAATTCTTGCTCTTAAGGTAATTCATCTTCCCTGGTTACAAGAAACGAATCAGTTTTATACTAACCTTGTTCAACAATTTGAGCTTAGCACTACTAAAATTATATTTATATCCTTATGTGCCGGGGTTGGAGAAGAGATTTTGTTTAGAGGTGCTATTCAACATTGGTTAGGGGTTGTAATAACGGCAATTATTTTTGTAGCAATTCACGGGTATATTAATCCTGCTGATTGGCGTATTTCTATTTATGGCATATTTATGACTTTAGTAATGATTTTAATTGGCTATATGACAGTGCATTTAGGATTGATTTCAAGCATTGCAGCGCATTTTATGATAGATTTAGTGCTCTTATTCAAACTCAGCGCTGACAAACCACCTGTTATTTCTACTGAGCCGCCTGCACAAAGCCCGAATGGGATAAATGAAACTGAAACTCCAAAGTGATTTGTTTATCTCTATATAATTTGAATTATCTTTGTTCTGAACTTCTAAATAAAATAAAATGAAAAATTTAATATTACTATTTGTGTTGGCTTTCGGCCTTGGGTTTGCTTCATGTAACCAAAAAGAGGCTTGTGCAGAAGCATGTGCAAAAGAATGCTGCACTACAGCTGAAGCAAAAAAATGTGCTGAAGAATGTGCAAAAGAGTGTTGTGCTGAAGGTAAAGATGCTAAAGCATGTGCCGAGGAATGTGCAAAAGAATGTTGTGCTGATGGTAAGGATGCTAAAGCTTGTGCCGAAGAATGTGCTAAAGAGTGTTGCACTGATAAAGATGCAAAGGCTTGTGCTGATGGTTGTACAAAAGATTGTTGTGCCGGAAAAGATAAAGCAAAGGCTTGTGCAACTGAATGCGAAAAAGAATGTTGTAAAAAAGCATAATTCAATAGCAAAGAAATTTAAAGCATGTCTTAACTGGCATGCTTTTTTTTGCATAATTTTTGCTATTATTAAGATATGGAAATAGTACTTAGTGCTTTTTTAGGCTTAGGATTAAGTGCAGCAGTTGGTTTTAGAATATTTGTACCATTCTTTATTGCAAGTATTGCCGCTTACACGGGTAACCTTACCCTGTCTGAAAGCTTTACCTGGATTGGCAGCATGCCTGCCATGATTATGTTTGGCGTTGCAACAATCTTTGAAATAGGTGCATATTATATCCCCTGGCTTGATAATTTGTTGGATACCGTGTCGACTCCAATTGCAGTTATAGCTGGGAGCATATTGACAGCTTCAACAATGTTTGAATTAGACCCCGCACTAAAATGGCCAATTGCAATCATTGCAGGTGGTGGTACAGCAGGCTTAATACACGGACTAACCTCATCTGTTCGTTTAGGTTCTACTGCAACCACTGGTGGAATTGCTAACCCTGCAGTGAGTACCGTAGAAACCGGTGGCTCAATTTTACTGAGTTTGCTTGCAATTGCAGTACCGGTTCTTGCATTTGTATTAGTGCTAGTCTTGATACTATTTCTGTTCAAAAAAGCTAAGAAACTTGGTGTCGCATTATTCAGAAAAAAATCTACAAGTATTACAAATCAATAATTAGAAAAATGGCAAAATTAAAAGAAGGTGATAAGGCTCCAGCCCTTACCGGTGTTGATGAAAATGGGAATAAAGTAAAACTAAGTGATTACAAAGGAAAAAAACTAATCCTTTATTTCTACCCAAAAGACAATACACCCGGTTGTACTGCAGAGTCGTGTAATTTACGCGACAACTTTAGTATGCTTAAAAAGAAAGGTTTTGGTATAGTAGGGGTTAGTCCTGATTCGGAAAAATCTCATTTAAAGTTTATAGACAAATTTGATTTGCCTTTTACCCTAATTGCGGATACAGAAAAAGAGTTGAGTAAAAAATACGGAACCTGGGGAAAGAAGAAGTTCATGGGAAAGGAATACATGGGAATTATCAGAACTACCTTCGTAATTGATGAAAAAGGAAAAATTGATAGAATATTCGACAAAGTAAAAACGAAAACCCATACTGAACAGATTTTGGAAAGTTACGAGTAGCTTGATTTATAGCGCAATTCAGCGCCCGTATTCTCGTTATAGATTAATTGAAGGTATTGTCGTATCTTTAAAATATAAGTTTAAACCTCTCAAACCCCTCATTGTCAAACAGACCATGCAAGTATCCCTTAAAAGTATATTATTCATTTCAGCTGTATTTGTATTCAATTCTTTAATGCAAATTCCAACGGCAACAGCACAAATTTCTTTAGATAAAATTGTACATGATTTTGGAACGTTGAATGAGGACGATTTAAAAGTAACCGATTTTGAATTGAGCAATAGAAGTGGAGAAGATATTTTCCTTTTGAGAGCTGATGGTGGTAAGCAATGGGATGTAATTTTTTCTAACAGGAAAATAGCCGCGGGTTCTTCAGAGAGAATTAGAATGAAATTTAACCCTACCAAAAAGGGTTCGTTTAATGAGAAAGTTCAAGTATATGTAAGTTCACAAGGTGACCCGATTACATTGACGTTAAAAGGAAATGTTGCCTTCATTGATCCAGATGACTCACCGGCATGCCCTTCGTTTAGGGATTTAGATCATGTTGCTCCATTAACCTTTACAATGCTTATTAGAGTAATAGATTTGAGAGGTAACACGGGCATTAAGAATGCAACAGTTGAAATGTATAGGGGTGGAAAAAAGCTGGATGAATTGAAATCTGATAAAGATGGTCACGTAAGAAAGGAGCTTCCAATAGGCAGTTATTATTTTATTGCTAAAGCTGATGGCTTTATTACCCAAGAGTATGGTGACTATTTTAACAGACATAATCCAACACTGAAATTTGAAATGGGATTGGGTGCAACAAGTACTGTTGATGAAAAGGAGGAAGAAGAATTAGAAGTGGTGGAAGAAACGAAAATAGTGATTAAGCCTGAAGTGCAAGAAAAAGCCGGGCCTGAATTAGTCAATAATCAATTGTCAGAAAATCTGTTTGCGGCAAATAATGTGGTGTTTTTAATTGATGTATCAACCTCTATGAATCGCTCTGGCAAGTTGGATTTGCTTAAGGTATCTATGCTTGAAATGTTAGAGCCATTAAGAGAGATTGACAGGGTTTCTATTGTTACATATGCTACAGGAACTGAAGTAAAGCTTTCATCTATGCCTGCTTCGAACAAAGAGGAGATTATTAAAATTATTGAGGACTTGGAAGCTGGCGGTTCTACAGCCGGTAAAAAAGGAATTAAAAAAGCGTATCAAGTGGCAGATGAGGGTTATTTTCCAAATGGAAATAATCAAATTTTTATTGCTACTGATGGTGCTTTTGATATAAGAGACCAGGGTAGAAGCTTGCTGAAAAATATTAAAGGTAAAGCAGAAGATGGAATTACCTTATCTGTTATTGGTATTAAAAACAAAGATTGGACCGTGAAGAATATGGAAATGCTTGCTAAAAAGGGGAGTGGTAGTTATATTTCCATTACCAGTATGGAAGACGCGGTAACAGTGCTTTTAGAGAACATTAAGCAAAACTCAAGGAAATAAAAAAAGCGGTGGTAACCCGAAAAATAAATGACCACCGCAACTAACCTAAAATTGTATTTACTGTTTTATATCAATCTGTTTTAGAGGAATAACAGGTATGTATTCTCCGTTATGTTTTTTTGTAGGATACAAGTTAGTCCTGTCCATTTTACCTTCAATTTGAACTTCCGGCAAAACTAAGTGGGGATACAACTCACGGTCTACATTTTTTACCGGTAAAATGATAGCCTTTTCCAAGTTGTGTGGATCAGGGTTTTCATTGTTTAGATTCTCACTAGGAAAACTAATGAGCGATGCTTGATTCATTTGGTTAGTCATTGAAATGTCGTTAACCAAAAAGCTACTGCCTATTGTTACTGCGGCTAGTATGATTGCAAAAAAGTGGCTGGTTTTCATTTTTATTTGTTTTTAAAATTTGCGTTTAAAATTGTTTCCGTCTTATTATGATACAAATATACGTATTTATAAGGTACTATGTTATACAAAGTACCATATAAATTACATAAATTTCATATATGATTGATTATCAATGAGATTATTTTTGCTTATTGCAGGGTAGTTGAATGGTTTTGGAGGCAAAATCCCATAAAATCAAGTTTAGCCCACATTTCTAATCCTATTTAATGCATCTTTCAAATGAAAATTCTTTTAAGTTTAATCGATCCTAAGAAGGTTTACCATTAAACTTTAAGGAACAGACTAAGGATAGAAAATTTTACTTGTAATTGGTTATAAATACAAAGAGGATACAATTAAAAAAGGGAGACATTAGCAAAAAAGGCTAGTGGAAGTTATAAATGGAATGCTAGTGGGGAATAAGGAGCATTAGTTCTTTTAGAGAACATTAAGCAAAACTCAAGGAAATAAAAAAGCGGTGGTAATCGGAAAAATAAATTACCACCGCAACTAACCTAAAATTATACTTACTGTTTTATATCAATCTGTTTTAATGGAATAACCGGAATGTATTCTCCATTATGTTTTTTAGTAGGATACAAGTGAGTCCTGTCCATTTTACCTTCAATTTGAACTTCCGGCAAAACTAAGTGGGGATACAATTCACCATCTACATTTTTTACCGGTAGAATAATGGCCTTTTCCAAGTTGTGTGGATCAGCTTTATCATTGTTTAGATTCTCACTAGGAAAACTAATGAGCGATGCTTGATTCATTTGGTTAGTCATTGTAATGTCGTTAACCAAAATACTACTGCCTAATGTTATTGCGGCAAGTACGATTGCAAAAAAGTGGCTGGTTTTCATTTTTATGTGTTTTTTAATGTGTGTTTAAAATTGTTTCTGTTTTATTATGGTACAAATATATGTTATTTATATGGTACTATGCAATACAAAGTACCTTAAAGATTTGTTAAAATTCATAAAATATTGATTATCAGGAAGATTATTTTCATTTTATTTTTCATTGTTTTACTAATAAGAGGGTTTAAGGCTCAAAAAGTTACTAGAATCACTAAAAAAAATGTTCAATTTTATTCCATATATTGGTTAGGTAAGGGCAAATTCATGCTTTTCCATATCATATAATCATCAAATGTTGAGAGTGAGGTATTTTTTAATTCTACTATTTATTTTAAGTATTGGATTTTCGTATGCTCAGCAGCCATGCTCTTATCAATTAAACACCTCAAACGGGCTTATAAGTAATACCGTTTATAATGTGCTGCAGGACTCTAAGGGCTATTATTGGTTTGCTACCGAAGCCGGAATTGCGAGATATGATGGAAAGCGATTCAAGAACTTTACGAAAAATGATGGCTTAGGAGACAATATCAATTTCGGTGTATTTGAAGACTCTAAAAATCGGATTTGGTTCTCAGGATATAATGGAACAGTTTCACTTTATGAAAATGGTAGATGGTTTAATTCTAAAAATACAGCCTGGTTAGAAAATTTAAATTCTTCTCGTTTTTATGAAATCATAAATGAGGGAAAGAGTGGTACCATATATTTTTCAAACCGCCATGGAGAAATTGCAATTGTATTAACTAATGAAACTCAAAAGTTTGATGTTGCTGATCAATTAATAAAGAAATCGGCCGCTGTATTGGGAATATTTGAGTACGATGGGAATAAAAAGACTGTGCAAACCTCGTTAGGTAAATATGATTTTGATAATGGTAAGTTAGGACAGATAGAACATTCAGATGTAAGATATTCCTACATGAAAATTATTAATGATGGTGTTATGCTAGTAGATCAAAATAGTATCATTTATAAATATTCATTTAGTGGGGAGTTAAGTGAATCCATTAACACATTGCAAGGAAAAGAAATAAAATTCTCTATAAATACTAAGAATATTTTGTTTGCGAAGCCAAAGGGAAACGGAGTTTATCAATTAACGAAATTTGAAAACGAATATAGAACTACAAAATTTTTAGAAAGCACAGTTGTTTCAGATTGCATAGAAGACAATGAAGGAAATCTATTCTTTTCAACCTTAGGTGATGGAGTATTTGTTGTGCATTCTATGAATAATTATCACATTGATAAAGCTTCTGGTTTGAAGACGGAGAAACTTCTGACTATATATCCCACTGCTAATGATGAAGTTTTAATTGGGGATGAAAATTCATCTTATAATGTATTCTCAGGCGATCAATTTATCAAGTCTGTGCTTTTGCCCGTTTCCGATAAATACAACAGAGTATTAGATATAAACGAGGTAGACGGCAAAATTTTTATAGGAACAGATAGGGGCATCTTTTTAGTTAAAGATAATAAAATTGAAAAATTAATTAATGTGTCTGCTATTAAATTTTTAGTGCATAATGAGTCAGCTGTTTTTGCAGGAACAATAAAAGGGGTTCAAAGAATTGATAGAAATACCGGTAAGGTACTGGATACCATTTCACGTAATAGATCTTTTGCAGGACTTGCAATGGAAGATGGCACTATTATGTATTCTGAAAAAGGAGCTATTAATATTTACAGCAATGGTGAAACTGAAAAATATACTCATAGTGATAAATTAAAGGATTATAGGGTAGTTGAAATAGAAAAAATTGGAGAGACGTTTATTTTTGGAACGGAAGGAGATGGTCTTTTTATAGTTTCTAATGATAGTATAATTGAACTAAACACAGAAAGTGGGTTAAGTTCTAATTTTGTGACGAGCATATGCGAAATAAATAATAATAATGTTTTAATAGGTACCAGGTTCGGTATGAATGAAATTGATCTGAATAGTTATAGTATTAATATTATTTCCAAACGAAATGGATTGCCATCCGATTATATAAATGATATCAAAGAAATAATTAACAAGATTTATGTAACTACAGATAATGGTTTGGCAATTATCAATAATCTGGGAATACAAGTCAATAATTACAACAAAGTTATTTTTGAAGAAGTTCAATTGACAGATTCTACTTTACTAGTTACAACTGAAAATTATTTTGAAGTTGATAATCGGCATAATAATATTTCCGTTCAATATAGCTTTCCAGTTTTTACCGATGCTAATGATTTAAAATATAGTTATAAGTTTTATGGAGAAGATAAAGAGAGTGAACTTGCCAGTACAACAAACGAGGATATATTGCAATTTGTGTCGCTTAAGCCGGGTAATTATTCATTAAGTGTTACTCCTCTAATAAAAAGTCAACTAATTAGTGAATCCACTGCCACCATGTCATTTGCAATAATTCCATTATGGTACCAGAAAACTTCCGTTCAGATTATTGCATTAATTGCAGCCTTGTTGTTGCTTGCTTTTCTGATATATCATTTCTTAAATAGAGCATCCAAAAAACACAAAGAGCAGTTAGAGCTAAATAAAAAAATATTTAAGCTTGAAATGGATGGGTTGAAAGCACAAATGAATCCCCATTTTACTTATAATGTTTTAAATGCAGTGCAAAATTTGGTGCTCAAAAAAGACTCTAAGCAGGCCTATAATTATATTACAAAGTTTTCTAGATTGATGAGAAATTACTTGGATTCTACACGCAGTAATTTCATTAAACTAAGCGAAGAAATTGAGTTAATTTCAAATTATGTTCAATTAGAACAGTTGAGATTGGATAATAAATTCGATTTTGAATTGAATGTGGCAGACAATGTAAATCTTGAAAATATAACCATACCATCTATGATTGTACAGCCTTTTATCGAAAATGCCATACACCATGGATTGCTTCATAAAGATGGTAAGGGTAAGTTGAAAGTTGGAATAGAGCAGCAAAATGGTACTTTACAAATTGCTATTTCTGATGATGGAATTGGGAGAGAAAAAGCCGGAATCATTAATTCAAACAAAACAAAAATGCACAAGTCATACGGTGTGCAAATTATTAAGGAAAGAATCGCATTGTTTGAAGAGTATTATAAACGCAAAATTGAAATTATTATAAAGGACCTAAATGAAAATAATGTGCCTTCTGGAACAAATGTTCATTTAACAATAGGATTAAGAAAATAATTAACGTCAATTAATTTATGATTAAGGCAATTATAGTAGAAGATGAAAAACCATCTGCAGAGAATTTGCAAATGATATTACAGGCGGAAGTGCCGGAAGTAAAATTGTTAGGCTTTGCTAATAGTGTTAAAACAGCCATTAATTTGTTGTCTACAAATGATGTAGACCTTGTATTTCTTGATATAGAGCTAGGTGATGGTACTGCATTTGAGTTACTAAAATCCTTAAGTAATATAAAATTCAATATAATTTTTACTACTGCATTTGAGACATATGCTATTAAGGCTATTAAATTTAATGCACTGGATTATTTATTAAAGCCAATAGATATTGAAGAACTAAAGCAAGCCGTAAAGAAATATCAATCTGCTTCAAACAATCATATTCAAGAAAAACTTAAGCACTTATTGGAAAACATACAACAGCATAAAGTCAATAAGATTGCTATCCCAACGCATAACGGATTTCAGTTCATAGAAATTAAAGATATTATATGGATTAAATCTTCGGGAAATTATTCTGAATTACAAATGACAGGTAAAAAAGAATCCATTGTATCCAGTCGTAGTTTAAAGGAATATGATGAATTGCTTAATTCAAATGGTTTTTTAAGAATACACAATTCGTATACCATTAACCTTGATCATATTGAGAAGTATGTAAAAGGAGTAGGAGGCTATGTCGTATTGGACAATGGAGAGAAAATTGAAGTATCCAGAAGAAAAAAAGAGCATTTAATCGATATAATCGAGAAAAGCATGTCATAGGCTTTCCAAATTTTTCGGTCTATTTCAGCTATATACCATCATTAATTTGTCATGAAGTAGTTAAAATCTACCACTTATCATCAAAACACTACCACTTATACATTCTAGCTAAGAATTTAGAGACTGCTATATTATATTGTATATGAATTTTATTGTTTGTCGACTTTAAAATTCTTGTAAGCAGTTATCTGTACTCTGACAAGAGGCCCGAAATCGCAGGGGATTTTCGGGCCTCATACGTTAGTACTAATGCAAAAGCCCAAGCCAAACACTGGCCCGGGCTCTTGCTTCTGCAAAACATCAAAATTTATCCATTTCCTATAAATCGCATCAATTCATCAATACTGCTATTAAAGCTTAGCATGTTGCTCACACTGTAATAGTTTTCTTTGTCTATGGTTCTGCCGTAGGCATGTTTTGCTAATTCCAATCTCTTTGAATCAAAATTGAATAGTCTCATTAGCTCAGAAACTTGTACCGTGGTAAAGTAATTTTGAGATATTACTTGTTTTGCCATTCGCAAACGAGTGCTTTCAAAGCTTTGATTTTTTAACGTTTGTTTAAACATACCAAACTGTTGTGCATCCATTCCATAATTAAAATTCCCAAATCCACTTTGAATCCATCCGGTATTACCATAGTTGTTATAGCTCTGAGAGTAAAACGAACCACATGAGTTTGAGTAACCATGCATGCCACCATGCCCTTGATGCAATCCGCAACCATTAAAACCACATAAGTCATTACCATGAGGACCAAAGTTATTCTGAAAGTTTCCATGGTGTCCACTATGTCCCGGTGCAAATCCACATCCACTAAACCCACACATATTTTGACCATGCATTTGAAACAGCGGTTTTACCGATTGAATGTTAAATTTCCCATATCGATTTACAACCGTTCTTGTTTTGCTTCTTGGAGCAATATCTATGTGCCCCTTGAACACCACCATTTGTGAGCCATGTCCGTATCCGGGATGGTGTTTTTTAATTTTAATCCAATGTTTACCCGGCTGCAAATTGTTAAACCGAACACTAGATGATGGAGCACTATACGGACCATGATCTAGTGATACTTTAATTGCAGAATTCACCTTAGAGTTAACAACAAGTTGTGAACCAAATGGGTTGGCCTGCAACATTAATGTGCATAAGAATACACTAATTGTAAGAGTAAATTTTTTCATCATAAACGCTCCTTTCTTTTTGTTTGTTTTTATTTGATGGCATATGAACAATAATGTTTAAAGGATAAATCATATAGGATTACTACTTCATAAAACATTCATAAAGCTGATTCAGGTCATTTCTAACATGTATGCATTTACTTAGTTTAGCCTTAAATGATATCATTATGAGAAAAGTAACTTTAGTACTCGCAATTGTGTTAATTGCTTTTGGCAATTACAGTTTTTTAAACTCTTCAGATGAAGTAAATTTATTGGAGAATGAAGATCCCGTTTATACAAGTCATGTAATTATTAAAATTCCCGGATTTACATTAGAACAGTACAATGCACTTTCATCAACATATATGAAAAGACAAGATGTTGATATTGAATATTACTGTTTAGAGGCAGGTATTTTAATCATGCATTACAATCATTTTGGATTAAGTAATGCTGACATTCAGCAGTCTGTTAGGTCAGAACTTAATAGAACTATTAAAAACGCCAATATTCGTATATTGGATGTAGAAACGAGGGACGAAAACGCAGACTCTCGTTGTTAATTAATTCTTTTTAATGGTTCAAAATGCAAAGCCGCTTGCCGAGCGGATGAGGCCTTATTCTTTAAAAGACTATGTTGGTCAAACTCATTTAGTAGGTGAGGGCGGTGTAATTCGAAAGATGATAGAAAATAAGAAATTGTCTTCTATAATTTTTTGGGGACCTCCGGGTACAGGTAAAACTACGCTGGCAAACATTATTTCTGAATCATTGGGTTTTTCATTTTACAGTTTAAGTGCTGTTGAGGCCGGTGTAAAGGATGTGAGAAAGATAATTGAAGCTGCTTCTAAATTAGGTAACACCATTTTGTTTATTGATGAAATTCATCGGTTTAACAAAGCACAGCAAGATGCATTGCTGGGTGCGGTAGAAAAAGGAATCGTCACACTCATTGGGGCAACAACAGAAAATCCTTCATTTGAAGTCATTTCACCTTTGCTTTCGCGCAGTCAGGTATTTATTTTAAATGCGTTAAATGCAGATGAACTTATTGCCTTACTTAAACATGCGTTAGAAACAGATGAAGTGTTAATGCAACGAAAGGTTGAGTTGAAAGAAACTGATGTGCTATTGCAATATTCCGGAGGTGATGCTAGAAAACTATTGAATAACCTGGAGTTAACGGTTAACGCAGTAGAGAATGATCCGGTTGTTATTACGGATGACTTAGTTCAAGAATTAATTCAGCAAAGAGCACTGCGATATGACAAAACGGGTGAGCAGCACTATGATATTATCTCTGCATTTATTAAATCTATGCGCGGTTCTGATCCCAATGCTGCTTTATATTATTTAGCCAGAATGATTGTTTCTGGTGAAGACCCTAAATTCATTGCCAGAAGAATGCTCATTTTTTCATCAGAAGACATTGGTAATGCAAACCCAAATGCCATGGTATTGGCAAATAGTTGCTTTCAAGCAATTAATGTAATTGGATATCCTGAATGCGAATTGATATTATCTCAAACAGCAATTTATCTTGCAACCTCGGTGAAAAGCAATGCATCTTACGAAGCGATTAGCAAGGCAAAGGCAAATGTAAGAAAGACAGGTAATTTAGAGGTTCCACTAGAAATTAGAAATCCGGTTACCGACTTAATGAAAGATTTAGATTATGGCAAAGGCTATAAGTATGCACATAGTTATGAAGGTAATTTTGCAGATGAAGAGTTTTTGCCGAAAGAAGTTATTGGTTCTGTGTTTTATGAACCCGGTAATAATGCAAAAGAAAACGAAATAAGAGCCCGCCTTAAACATTGGTGGAAGAATAAATATAAATACTAGTATACTATGGCAATGACTCCGTCAACAATGCTTCCACTTGGAACAAAAGCACCTGAATTTAATTTGTTGGATACATTATCCGGAAAGAATTTTTCATTGAGTGAATTGAAATCTGATAAGGCAACGGTTATCATGTTCATTTGCAACCACTGTCCATTTGTTAAATATGTTAATGAGCAATTGGTGCAATTAGCAAATGACTACATTCCTCAAGGAGTATCGTTCATTGCAATCAGTTCAAATGATGTTGATAATCATCCTGATGACTCTCCTGAAAATATGAAAATAGCGGGGCTTAGGTTAGGCTATCCCTTTCCTTATTTATATGATGAAACACAGGAAGTAGCAAAAGCCTATGATGCGGCTTGCACTCCCGATTTTTACATTTTTGACGGCAGTTCAAAATTAGCCTATCGTGGGCAGTTAGATGATGCTAGACCTTCATTGGATATTCCTGTAACCGGGAAGGACATTAGAACAGCATTAGACAATTTGGTTAAATGGAAGCCGGTTGATGAGAATCAAAAGCCCAGTATTGGTTGTAACATAAAGTGGAAAGCTTAATTACACAACAAGTCAGCAGCCCAGGTAGCAATTAACTCTTCCGGTTTAGTCTTAGTGTTATAACCCAAGCTTTGTGCGTAACCCACTGCGGCATGCAATACTTTGTTTGATGGGTACATCGGGTCTGAGTTAATGTCTAAATCTATTTGATGAATATCAATTCCTCCTTCAAACTTTAAATAACCCGCAACATCAATGCTTCTTTGCAGTTCACCCCACAACCGTGTCCATAAATCACTAACACGTTTGGTTTTTTCTTTATGATAAATGACATGAGCACCGTGGTTTTCAAATCTAAAAACAACTGTAGTTACAAAAACCGTTTTGCTGCTTATGTTTTGACTGTCTGTACCAATGTATATTTTAATTTCTGGGTTTTGTTCTATCATACCAACGCAATAAGATTTTAGATCTACCTTAGTTGCATCAGACATCTTTTTAAAAACGCGGTCCATATGTTAAATTATTTAGGGGTTTAAATTGAACTACAAATTATATGTTGTATTCCAATATTATACGTTACTAAACGAAAAAATATACATAGAGATTATCTGAGAATTGTAATATTTTGTAATTTAAATTTATCTAAGCATTTAGTTTTGGAAATAATCCATCAATCAGAATAAAAGTGAAAGCCCCGAAGAGAATAAGAGATTTGATTTTGTTAGGAGAGAATGAAATTCTCGACTTTAAACAACAAATTACAAGTGAATCTAAAATTGCTAAAACAATGGTTTCATTTGCTAATCATAAGGGTGGAACATTGTTAGTGGGAGTGGATGATGATAAAAGGATACTAGGTGTAGATCCGGAAGAAGAAAAGTTTATGCTGGAGAAAGC
>JABDLV010000080.1 GCA_013001815.1 Bacteroidia bacterium | reverse complement strand
GTCTTCTGATGGAACAATATATGCACTTGCAAACGGAGGAACGGCACCTTATACATATCAATGGTCATCAGGACATAATTCTTCTATTGTGAGCTCATTAAGTGTAGGAACATACATGCTTACAGTTTCTGATAATAATGGCTGTATAGTTACAAAGTCGGTTACCTTAACAGAGCCGGAAGTACTTACTTGTTTAACAAACTCATTAACGGATGTTAGTTGTAATGGCGGAAGTGATGGTTCTATATCTATTGGTGTTAGTGGAGGAAATGGCCCATATGAATCTGTTTGGAATACTTCTCCCGTTACTTATGGAGGTAACCTGAGCAATATGCCGGCTGGTTCGTATACATTGTCTGTTACAGATACCAATGGCTGTGTGGATGTTCAAACATATCAAATAGATGAGCCTGAAGCATTATTCGTATACTCAAAGAAAACAAATGTATCCTGTAACCGTGGATCTGATGGAACAATTGATTTAAGAGTGAGTAAAGGAACTCCTCCTTATACTTACTTATGGAACAATGGCACTACCACAGAAGATAGGGTTAATTTGAAGAGAGGTTATTATACCGTAACCGTAACAGATGCTAATGGATGTATTAAAGTACATACGAAATTTATAAATCATCCGAAGAGGCTTAAGCCTGTAAGAAGTGTTTCTCATGTTTCATGTTATAATGGTTCTGACGGAGCTATTGATTTAAGTATAGTTGGAGGAACAATGCCATATTCTTATACTTGGAGTGATGGAGCTACCTTAGAAGATCGTTCAAATTTATCAAAGGGTTGGTATGGATTTACTGTAACTGACGCAAACGGATGTACAGTCAATAGAAATATTAAAGTGAATCAATCTAAATTTATTTATTTAACAACTATACCGCAAGATGTTACTACCCCAGGTGGTAGTGATGGAGCTATTACTACTACAGTTTCTGGTGGAGCTGCGCCTTATACTTACTTATGGTCAAACGGCTCTACCTTATCATCTATTTCCGGATTAACGGCAGGTAACTATAGTCTTACATTAACAGATGCTAAAGGTTGTGTAAAGTATAGAAACCCTGTGGTAAATGAGCCAATTGCAAGTGGTCCTCTTAGTTGTAATACAATAGGTAGTACAATTACATGTGGAACAAATACCGGCACAGCTAGTGTAACGGCAACTGGTGGATTCCCACCTTATAGTTATTTCTGGAATACTAATCCAGGTCAATCTACTCAAACAGCAACTGGATTGGCTCCCGGAACATACTTGGTACAAGTAACGGATAATAGAGGTGCAAGTAGTGCGGTGTTCTGTTTTGCAACTATTTCATGTAGCAATGCCAAAACCACTTCAATATCTAATGAGGGTGAAACTTTATTAAGTGTATATCCAAATCCTTTTGATAATGAAATTAATCTAAATGTATTGAGTGTTTTTGATGATGAAACATTTGAAGTACAGGTTATAGATATTTTAGGCAAGACACATCATTATTCAATAATGAATACAACAAGAGGAATTAACACGCATAAATTGAAGCTTGTAAATTTACCTGCTGGAATTTATTTTGTTAAACTTAAATCAAATACCAGCTCATTTACTGAGCGATTAATTAAACATTAATATGTTTATTAGTATAGATTAAAGAAAAGCCGGTTAATTAATTAACCGGCTTTTTTAATTTTTATTGGTCATTCTTACATGTTTTGAATCCAATCCCTTAATATCTATTCATTTATTGATAATCAGCGATTTAAGGTAATAGTAATGCCGTGTTTATGGTGAACAGCGGGTTTTACTTGGTGAAAATCATTGACAAAACTTGGCTACTAGAGTAATTTTGTATCAAATTCTTACACCTAGCTATGCTAATTTAAGAGCAGTAGGAATGCGCCAAAATCAAGCCTTTTCACTTAACTAACCAACCTTGAAGAATTAATTCAATTAATTAAAAAAGGATGTAATGGTTAAAAGCTCAGCAAATGAAAAACTCTAAACTCATACACTTAATAAAAACGCAAGTAGCATTCTTGTTACTTTTGGGTGCAAGCACGTCTTTTGCTCAAAGTACAGATTCAAATTTTAAAATTAATTCTATTATTAAAAATGTCACTTGTTTTGGATCTAATGACGGTTCAATAGAATTGGTGCCGCAATCAGATCATAATGAATATACTTATTTATGGGCTACTGGTGAAACCACAAGCTCACTTTACGAATTAATTGCAGGAGAGTATTCTGTACAAATTTCCTATAGTAACGGTAAAAAAGACTTAATAAAGTTTAATGTAAATGAACCAAAGGAACTTGCTTCCGAGGTAACTGTTCGTTGCAATAAGCTAGAAAACACAAATGAATTATATGTTGCTACTAATGGTGGCGTTAATCCTTATTCCTATAAATGGACTTCAAATGTTCCTGTTGATGGTTTTATAAGCACACAATTGAAATCGAATAATGGTTCCGGAGGGATTATGTTTAATGTTAAAGGGTTTGAGGATCTGAAAATAAATGGGTTTGATGTAAATCTAAATTCAGGAAAGAAGACAATAGATATATACTTTAAAAAAGGAACATATAAGAGTGGTATAAAAAATAAACAGTTATGGCATAAAATTGGTAGTTATAGAGTAACTAGCAATGGTCCTAATACTCCCACTCACGTTAATCTAAGTAGTAATGTAAATGTTAATTCAGGAGAAATTGTATCCTTTTTCATAGCCTCAAAATCAATGGGTTTAAAATACAATAATGTTGAAGATGGTTTAACGAAAGAAATAAAAAATAGTAATGTTCAAATTTTTGAAGGTATTGGCAGAGGAAGCAATGATTTTGAAAGTGCAGTTTTTAGTAACAGGTTTTTTAGTGGAAGTGTTTATTATCAGGTTTTAAGACCAAGAATAGCGTCTACCGCAAAAAATATAAAAGCTGCTGTTGAAGGAGCTTATACACTAACAACTACAGACGCAAGCGGATGCAAATCTACTAAACAAATAGTTGTAAATAGTGGTATGCATTTTCAGGATCCGAAAGCTCAAATAGAAACTCAGAGAGTTTTAGCAGAGTTAAAAAATCAGCTCCAAGTTCAATCAATTCCAAATCCTTCTTTCGGCTTGGTAAAAATTCAATTGCAAAGCCTATCGGATGCTTTAGTAAATTTGAGTATTTATGATATAAATGGGAAGGAAGTATTAAATAATATGGTCGGAATTGAAACTGGAATGAATGAAAGAAGTTATGATTTATCCCATTTGCCAAAAGGAGTCTATATGCTCAAAGTGGCCTTGGGTAGTGATTTCGAGACACTTAGAGTAGTGCTTCATTAGGAATGTGTCACTCTAACTATACATGAACGAAGGAACATTTAATTGTTTATAAGTAGTTGATAAGCAAATTAGTAAACTGTATATGATTCACCTAAATAATTATTTACATTTGTTAAGCAAACCATTTTTGATTGATTTTTGTAAATGAACGTTTTGTGAATTGCCCAAAAATTTAATGATATTTTAATGTAAATAGTTGCGCCATATCTCATTATGTATTAGCTTGCGTTCACAAGAAGCGCTTCAATGCTATATTTGAGCATAGGCACTATTTGTATTGAATTCTATTTTTGGATTTGTTATAGAATTGATAAAATTATTATATAAGTATAAATTACACTTTAAACCCCTTATCTATGAAACGTGTTTCTACCTCGTTTAGCTTAATAGTTATGCTATTGGCTTTATTGTTTGTTGTACCTGCTCAAGCTCAGTTTGGTACATCTACTCCAAATTGGAACTTTAGTTGTCCAGACGGACAGTATGTTGATGTGTACGGTTCCGGAACACAAGTTCCCGGTACTCCGCCAACAGTATTAAACATTCCAAACATTGCTAATGTGGATAGTATTGTTACAGAAGTAGTATTTAAAGGTGCGCCTTTTAATCTACCTACAAGTGCAACCATTATGACTAGTGCTGCACAAACAATTACAAACTCCAATCAAATCATCCTACCCAACTATGGTTCATCGGAGACAGCCGGAGTATTTAGAACCACAGTGGCACCTGCCAGTCAGTTGATGGCTTCAGTTGCTCCACCTAGTGCAGGTAGTTATACTTGGGCATTTATTGCCTACGTATACAGATCCGGTCCTGGATTTGCAAGCTCTGGGGTTTATAGTTCTGCTGTTGTGTTGAGGAATTTTGTTGTGGGTACATCTACAGTTTATACTATATCAATTCCAGTTCCGGTTACGCCTGGTCCTAAAAACATAACAGTTGAAAGTATTTTAACAGAGTTGAATTCAGATCCAACTAGGGTAGTTTTGGTTGATATATCTGCGGGTGGTGTTTCTGTTCAAGATAGTGTTGAATTTCCAAACTTTGGTACTTCATTAAGTAAAATATCTTACACTTTGTCAAATATTCCTGGTAACGTTTCAACTGTAACTGCTACATATACTTCTCCTTTCAGTTTACCAGGCGGTCTGCAGGGTGATTCATTTATTCCGGCTTTAAACGTTACTATTGATAATTGCCCTTGCAATATGACTTTGGCTGCATTACCTAGTAATGTATCATGTAATGG
>JABDLV010000076.1 GCA_013001815.1 Bacteroidia bacterium | reverse complement strand
GTATCATGGCAATTATCTCCAGGACCGGGACATCCGCAACTTGTACCAATTACACTTGCACCTACAAAACCTGAATTTACATCTACAAATGGATATGTTGCATTATCTACAATAGCAATGTTTCCATCAATGGTACCAGTAGGAAAGTTCTCACTACTATTAGCTATTGTAATTGTACCGCAGTTCAATCCGAATATTCCAACTTCATTTTTTAATCTATCCATGGTAACACATCCTCCATCATTTGTAAATGTTCCACCGGGAGCAACATTATCCCATAATCCATCTATTAGTATTACCCCCGTATTATAGAATTCTGATCCAATTTTAAATCTGTCATGCCCATGAATATACCCATGGTTCTCCATGTAGCCGTCATTTATAACATCAAAATTATTTATCACATCCAGTGAACCCCAGTTAATGAATTGTGCACTGTTAGTAACAACAAGATTAGCTCCAGAATAAACTGAATCGTAGTTATTAAATATTGCGGTATTCTGAATATCAATATTATTTGATTCAAGATATATTCCGTAGTTATTAAAAATACCCTGGTCTATATTTACACTGGCAAAGCTTACCGTACCATAATTATTTACTATGCTGGATGTAGCACCTGAATACAATAAACCAAAACTTTGTGGTGCAGTTGCACAATTTTCCAGTGTACCTCCATTCATTGTAACAGTACCTGAATAGATTGCACCACTGGCCAAGCATAGTTTCTGTCCAACATTAACCGTATAGTTTGTAGTATTAACCCCTGAAATTGTTGTAGTACAACCGGTAGATGGGCATTGCGCATTTATACTTTGAATGGGAAAAAGCAAAAAGCAAAAGATTATTAGTCTCTTTAAATAATTGAAATTTAAAAGTGGCATTCGGTTATACTTATATAATATATATATCAGTATATCTTTTACTTAAAATTGAGCTTTTTGTTACAGAATTACATATTGACTATCAGTCACTTACGAATAATTCATCTGATCTAAATGCAAAAAAAGCCAATATGATTAAATTATAAGGGCTTGAAGTGTAATGCTTATAAAATTTAAGCTAAGATCTCAGGAGTTTTTGTACTAAGGCTGCGACCAGTTTATTGTCTGCTTTACCGGCAAATTGCTTGGATGCCATACCCATTACTTTTCCCATATCTGATGGAGAAGATGCACCTACTTTAGCAATAATTTCTTTTAACTGATTACTAATTTCTTCTTCTCCTAACTGTGCAGGTAAGAATTTTGAAATCACTTCTATTTCTTCCAGTTCGGGTTTTAATAAGTCTTCTCTGTTTTGTTGCTTGTAAATGTCAGCAGAATCTTTTCTTTGTTTTACTAATTTCTGAAGAATTTTAATTTCATCATCTTCTGAAATAGTTTTATCTGCTCCACTGGTTGCGGCTAAAAGTAGTGCACTTTTAATTGCACGTAAGCCTCTTAATTTTGCTTCATCTTTTGCAAGCATTGCAGCTTTTAATTCTGCACCAATCTTATCTGCTAAACTCATCAGATACTAATCTACTTTATCGTGTAAAAAAGAATTGTTCTTTTTAATGCTGGCATTTTTTTCTTCGTCCTCGCTTAACGTATGCCTGGAAACTTCATTTTCATTAGCTGCAGGTACGTTGTTTAATTCAACATTTCGCCTTTTGTATGCCGGCTCTTTTTCTAAATCATTTAAACCACCCGGTTGATTTAAGCGGTAAGAAATTTCCTTCAATTTTTGAATTCTTTCTCGTGAACGTTTGTACTGGTCTTCCACCGGAAAATCTATTTCTCCTGATTTTGACTTATTATCCAAATTTGTAATTTCTAAATCTATACTCTCTTCTGTTTTTAAAAGAGTAGTTTCTTCCGTTACACTATCTTCTACTTTTTGAGATTCATCCAAATTGTCAGAATAATCTTCATTTAAATCAAAATACTTAAATTCTTCTTCATTAGCAGTAGTGGGCTGTTCAATTTCAGTTTTCTCCGGCATATCAAATATTAACTCGGGAGTTAAATCCGGCTCTTCTGTTTCCGGTTCCTCTTGTTTTAATTCCATAACCTGTGGCTCTTCATTTATTGGCTCCACAGCACTTACAGTTTGAATTGCCTCTTCTTTCTTGTCATCTATGTCATCATCCAGGTTTCTTACAATTCTTTCCGGCTCTTTTTCACCAATTGAATTTTGCTCATGCGCCTGAAATCCGGTGGCTATTACTGTTACAC
>JABDLV010000073.1 GCA_013001815.1 Bacteroidia bacterium | reverse complement strand
CAGTTGATACAGATGAGTTAATTGAAAAAATTCATGCTCTGTAACTAACTTATTGCTTTCTTAATCCTTAATAATTTATCAAGCAATCTTTCTAATTGATCTAGCGGAAGCATATTTGCACCATCAGATTTTGCTTTCGATGGATCAGGGTGCGTTTCAATAAATATTCCATCAGTACCGGCTGCAATACCTGCTTTTGCAATGGTTTCAATTAGTTTAGGCAAACCACCTGTTACACCGCTAGCTTGATTGGGTTGTTGTAATGAATGCGTAACATCTAAAACAACCGGAACATTAAATTTTTGCATTTCCGGTATACCTCGCATATCAACAACTAAATCCTGATACCCAAAGGTAGTTCCTCTTTCAGTTACTAAAATATTCTTATTGCCGGTTGAAGCAACTTTGTCAATTGCAAATTGCATTGCTTGCGGAGATAAGAACTGTCCCTTTTTAATGTTTACAATTTTGTTTGTTTTACCCGCAGCTACTAGTAAATCTGTTTGACGGCATAAAAAGGCAGGTATTTGTAAAATGTCAGCATGCCTGGCCGCATTTACAGCCTCTGATTCTGTATGAATGTCTGTAACAATAGGTAATTGATGAGTGGCTTTAACTTTGCCCAAAATCGCTAATGCTTCTTCATCTCCAATACCTGTGTAGCTATCTACTTTAGATCGGTTTGCCTTTCTATATGACGCTTTAAAAACATATGGTATTCCAAGTTTAGCCGTAATAGATTTTACTTTTTCAGCAATTTGCATTACCATTTCTTCGCTTTCAACAACGCAAGGTCCTGCAAGTAAAAAGAAGGTATCTTTCTTTATTAAATCTTCTACAGATATATCATTCATAGCAGCAAGTTGAAGAAAAATTATTTGTTCAGCAAACTTTTTAAAAAATCATAAATATGCAGCATGCTTGTAGCCCTTGCATTGCTGTATTGTTCTACGTTTTGTCGTGTTTCAGCAGTTTTTAGAATGTCTGTTTCATAGACCAAATTTTCGTAGTCGCTGCTACTTGTTTCCTCGGTTTCGTATATGCTCAGTTCACTATTTGGTGTAGCTATAATTGTTTTGTGTTTTTCAGCAACATCGTCAGTTGATCTTAAGGCTGGATGGTAATACATAGCTTTATAAAAAGGCTCATTGTATTCCCTGCTTCTTTCAATGATCGAATCAAATTTTTTAGAAGAATGAATGGACTCATCAAAATGGCTTTGCAGTAATTTTAAAACGGCATCTTTATTACAAATAAAAATATCTCCAATAGCCTGCACATTCTCAATTAAATGGCTTAGCAAATGCGGAAATGGATTAAACCCATGCTCGGCCATAAAATGCTTTGGTCTAATGGCAGTATCAAAATTATCTTTTATGAGTAAGGAGTAAGCAAAAGCAGTTTTTTTAAATGGGGAGCCTCCATCAAAAGTTGGTATTGCTGATTGAATAAATTTAAAATCTATAAAATGAATAGGGTAGGTGAAAGAGGCAAAATAATTAGACAGTGACTTTGTTTCAATGAGTGGTTCATTTTTAGAAATGGATAAAATTTGAGTTCGTTGCAGTTTAGTTGTTTTGTGATGATGCATTACATCATCAAATGTTACTACACCTTTTTTAAACCAGTCAAGCTGAGTTTCTAAATCAACATTTTCCAAATTAAAAACATTTGGTTTTCGTATGTTCTTCCAACAAGTGCCATAAAAGTCACAATCATAAGGTCTGTAACAATGTATACCTACGTTTATCTTAGGAATTTCTTTAAGGGATAATGTTTGTTTGGCTTTTAGTAAGTTATCTTTTACAGCCTTCTGTTCTTTTATACATTGACCATGTACTGAGGTGATTGAAAAGAATTGATGCACATCTATAGGTCCATTTTTTACAAAATTTCTGTTAATGTGAACAACTGAAAAATCGTTTAATTCAATTCCACAACCGGTTATAACGTAGTATTGAAGCGAGGCATCTCTTATATGCACTTCTTTAACTTCTAAGTTGCTTTTTACTTCATATGCTTTCCAACCATTCTTAGAATGAACCAATAAATCTACTGCAACCAGAATGCCTTCAAAAATAAATGCAGCCTCGTATATAATTTTTTGTCCTTTAGAAATGAGTTCAGAAGTTTGTTTGGCCGCTTGTGCCCATTTAAAATGACTGGGTGGACTCACGTCAATGCCACCTGGAAAAAGTTGATGTGCCAATTCTCCAACTTTGTGCCCTCGGTTAAAAATTAACTGTCTGTTAATTGGGGTTGGATCTCTGTCTTTATAAAAGTTTTTATACAGATACAATGACTTCTGGCATTGCAGACTTCTTACATACGTGGATTTAGATAATACATGCACAACAAGAAAATTTAAGCTCTGTTTTTTAGTTGGCCAACAATTTTTATTGCTTCCATTGCTGCTTTAGCATCATGAACTCTTAATATATTAGCTCCGTTTAGCAAAGCTAATGTATGCAACACCGTTGTGCCATTTAAAGCATTTTTAGATGTTACATCAATCACTTTAGAAATCATAGATTTTCTAGATATTCCAACCAATATCGGACAATCAAATAATTGAAAATCTTGTAAGTGATTTAATAATGAATAATTGTGTTCAGTTGTTTTGCCAAAACCAAAACCGGGGTCAATGATTATGTCATTAACGCCTTTCATTCTAAGTTGATGTACTTGTTTGGTAAAAAACTTGAGTACATCATTTGCAACATTTTTATATGTTGGATTTACCTGCATATTTTGAGGTGTGCCTTTAATGTGCATTAATACATATGGCACCTTAAGCTCTCCAACCATTTCAAACATATTGCTGTCTAAAGTTCCTCCCGAAATGTCATTCACAATGTCTGCGCCACTATCAACTGCTTGTTTTGCAATCGTTGCTCTAAATGTATCTGCTGAGATTATTACTTCATTAAACTCTTTTCGAATCGCCTTAATGGCAGGTATTAATCTGCTTATTTCTTCTCTTACTCCTATTACTTTGGCATTAGGCCGGGTAGACATAGCACCAATATCCAATATGCTGGCGCCATCTTTTATAAGTGATTCTGCTCGTTTTAATATGGCTTTATCCGATTGATATTTTCCTCCATCAAAAAAAGAATCAGGTGTAACATTTATGATTCCCATTATCTTTGTTTCAGAAAAATCGAGCAGCTTACCCCGACAAGTAATCAAAGGCTTAGGGTAAAAAAATGTATATTGCGAAGATAAATCCATCTAAAAATTAACGATTACAGAAAATGATTGCTACAATGCCTGAACAAACGTTGAAACAATATAGCGAAGCAGTTTTATTATGCAAAGATATATTTGTTCAAAAAATGAATGATTATGGGAGTGCATGGAGAATACTTAGGGTTAGTTCAATTACAGATCAAATTTTTATAAAGGCGCAACGAATTAGAAGTATTGAAGAAAAAGGTGCGCAAATGGTAGAAGATGGAATTAAGTCTGAATACATTGGCATTGTGAACTATGCTGTAATTGCTTTGATTCAGTTACAGCTTGGTGAAGAGGGTGAAATAGATATGGATGCAAATAAAGTGGAAAGTCTGTTTGAAAAAGAAGTGAATCAGGCTAAATCTTTAATGCAAAAGAAGAACCACGATTACGATGAGGCTTGGAGAGAAATGAGAGTATCTTCCTTAACCGATTTAATATTAATGAAGCTTTTAAGAATTAAGCAAATTGAAGATAATGAGGGTAAAACCCTAATTAGCGAGGGTATAGATGCCAATTATTATGACATCATCAATTATGCAGTATTTGCCCTGATTAAACTGCATGAAGCCTAGATTAAGAGTGCAAAAATCAGGTATTTTTCTTCTCAACATATAAGAACCTTTTCATATTTTAGCTGTAGTAATATAAGTATCAGTCAAGCGAATCTACAGAATGAAGTACATTGTTTTTTTATGCAGATTATTAGTTGGTGGCCTGTTTATTATTTCAGGTTTAATTAAAGCCAATGACCCATTAGGTTTTGGGTATAAACTCGTAGAGTATTTTGAAGTTTTTGGAACCGAGTTCTTAATTCCACTTGCGTTGCCAATGGCAATGCTTATTTGCATATTAGAAGTAGTGCTAGGTATAGCTGCAATTATTGGTTACCGAATGGTAGCGGTTTCGTGGGGATTATTGATTTTAATTGTTGGATTTACATTTCTTACATTTTACTCTGCATATTTTGATGTGGTAAAAGACTGTGGTTGCTTTGGTGATGCACTTAAACTTACGCCTTGGGAATCGTTTACAAAAGACATCATATTACTGGCCTTAATCCTTCCAATATTTATATATCGTAAAAAAATTGAACCATTATTTAAAGGGTATATAGCTTCTGCACTTGTAGTGATGTCATTAATTTTATGCACGGGCTTTACTTTGTACTGTTATTACTTTTTACCTGTAAAAGATTTTAGAGCTTATGCAATGGGTAAAGACATTAAGAAACAAATGGAAATTCCACCGGATGCAGATAGAGGAGAGATGGAAATCATTTTTAAATATGAAAAAGATGGGGTGGTGCATGAGTTTGGAATGAATGACCTGCCGGCAAATATTGGCGAATATACCTTTGTTGCAAGAGAAGATAAAGTGATTAGAGAAGGATTTCAGCCTGCTATTACCGACTTTAGAATTGAAAATAGTGATGGACAGGAATACACGGATGACTTTTTAGATTATAATGATTACTGGTTTATGGTAGTTTGTTATGATTTAAAGAGGACAAATAAAAAAGTACAGGAAGACTTTAATAAAATTGCCAATTTAGCAGAAGAAATGGGTATTCGAATAGTTGGATTAACAGGAAGCTTACCTAGTGAAGCGGAAGCAATTCGACATGAATTTCAAAACCCGTTTGAATATTATTTTTGTGATGAAATCGTTTTGAAGACTATTGTTCGGTCAAATCCCGGATTGGTATTAATGCATGGTGGTGAAGTGAAAGGTAAATGGCATCACAATGAGTTACCGGATTTGACTACATTGCCGTACTTTATTAATAGAAAATAACAAATCATTTTCAAATAAATGTTTTCATTCCTAATAAAACGAATACTTTACGGCTTATTGGTTTTATTTGGTGTTGTTACCGCAGTTTTCTTTTTGTTTAATAATTTATCCGGTGACCCCGCTCAAATGATGATGGGGCAGCGGTCTGATGTTTCTTCCATTGAAACAATAAACAAAGATTTAGGAAGAAATTTTCCATTGCACAAGCAGTATTTCATGTATTTAAATGATATTTCACCAATTTCATTTTTTCAGTTTAAGGAGGGGGATGGTCCATTTATTTTTGATGAAAGTAAACACGGAACTGTAAACCCAATTATTAAAACGAAGAACGGGAACGCAATTGTTTTTAAGAAGCCTTATTTAAGAAGAAGCTATCAATCTGGTAAAAAGGTATCACAAATAATATATGAAGCATTGCCGGGCACTGCAATTCTTGCCCTTGCAGCAATTATTATTGCCACATTAATAGGTATAAGTTTAGGCGTTTGGACTTCGCTGCACCATAACACATTTTCAGATCGGTTTTGGGTATTTGTTTCTATTCTGGGTATGGCTGTTCCTTCATTTTTTGCCAGCATAATTATTGCATGGTTGTTTGGATACGTTTTTTCTGATATAACCGGTTTGAATATGACCGGAAGTTTGTATGCTGTGGATCCATTTAAAGGAGAGTCACTGCAATTAAAAAACTTGATTTTACCGGCACTTACATTGGGTATTAGACCATTGGCTATCATTGTGCAATTAACCAGAAACTCCATGTTAGATGTGCTTTCTCAGGATTATATTCGCACCGCACGCTCTAAAGGCTTGTCTAAAAATAAAATTGTTTGGAAGCATGCCATCAAGAATGCACTGAATCCGGTGATTACTGCAATATCCGGCTGGTTTGGTTCCTTATTGGCCGGTGCAGTTTTTGTAGAATATATTTTTGGTTGGAAGGGAATAGGCAAATTAACCATTGATGCATTAGATACTTTTGATTTTCCTGTTGTAATGGGTGCGGTATTGGTTGTATCTTTCTTTTTTATAATAATTAATATATTGGTTGATATTGTTTACGGGATAATTGACCCAAGAATTAGATTACAATAATTATGTCTAGAAGAAAAATAGTTGCCGGAAATTGGAAAATGAATTTGGAAGCACAAGCTGCCGGACAGCTAGCAGATGATATTATTGCCAATGCAGAAAAAGAAAAGGTAAGTGATGACGTAGAACTGATTTTAATTCCACCATTTCCTTATCTGGATTTTGTAGGTTCAAAATTAAAAGGTGTTAACATAAGATATGGGGCTCAAGACTGCTCTGCTCATGAAGAAGGGGCTTTTACGGGTGAAGTTAGCGCAACCATGATATGTTCAATTGGCGCGAAGTTCATTTTAGTAGGGCACTCAGAAAGGAGAAAATACTTTAATGAAAGTGCAGAGCTTTTAATTGAGAAAATGAACAAAGTGTTAGCAACTATTGGTACGCCAATATTTTGTTGTGGTGAATCAATAGAAGACAGAAAATCGAATAATCATTTCAGCGTTGTAGAAAGTCAAATTTCTGATGTTGTGTTAGAATTAAAAAAATCTGATGCTGAGAAAATTATTATTGCTTACGAACCGGTTTGGGCAATAGGAACGGGTGAAACGGCAAGTCCGGAGCAAGCTCAAGAAATGCATGCTTTTATCAGAGATTTAATAGAAAAGAAATTTGGTAAAGTATTAGCAAAAAACCTACCCATACTTTATGGCGGTAGTGTAAATGAAAAAAACGCTGCAGATTTATTTAAGCAAGATGATGTAGATGGAGGATTGGTTGGAGGAGCTTCATTAAAAGCGGCCAGTTTTATTGCAATTGCAAAGAGCTTCTAAAAAGTAAAAAGAAACATCAAAAATAAGCCCAGCCACAAAATATCTACAAAATGCCAATAGATTGTTGCCAGCTCTAGCTTGGTTTTTTGGTAATTATCAGTGAAAAACAGCAAAGATTTTACAATATCATTGGAATTTTTCTGAACCCCTGTAAGGAGGTAAATAATAAACCCAATTCCACAAATCACATGCATTAAATGCAACCCGGAAATAAGGTAAATAAACGAAATGCCCGTTTGTCCATTAATAAAATATCCGGCATCAAACATTACTTTCCATCCTATAACTTGTGAAATGGTAAATAGAACCGCTAAAAATAATGTTACACCCAAGGTGTTTTTAATAGCAGAAAACGAATCTGAATTATAATTATCTACAACTTTAGAAATAGACATGCTTGAAAGCAATAATAGAATTGTACTCACTATAAATGCTCTTGGCATTTGAAAATTTTCAATGCCACTTATTTCAACGATTTTTAAAGAATATAAAAAAGCGAGAGCAAGAAAAATAATTGTGCTACCTAGCAGCGCAAAAAACAAAAATGTTTTATACGGATGCAGTTTTTCTACTCTAGAAAAACCTACAAGATTTTTTTCCTCTTGTGTTTGATTTGTTCTCATCAAAAATTAGTGTTCCCTCTTTAATCGAATAAAAGCAATTGCTCTTATCGTAAATTTAATTCAAAAATGAAGGTTTTGCAATAACATCTGTGAATTATATTTATTAACAAAACATTAAGAAATTTATTGTTTTATGAAGGATTTGTGTTCAGCTTATTCACAAGTAGAGGAACGCCATCTCCAGCGCTTTTTTTAACGGTTGTTAAATTGCTGATATGGGGCAATGATTTTGCATTCGGATCAACTAAATATTTAGTGATATTTTCAGGTGCATATTCCAAAAGAGAAGCAGCAGGGTACACTTCTAATGAAGTTCCAATAACAATAAAAATGTCTGCTTGCATGGTTAGTTCAATTGCTTTTTCCATTTTTGGAACAGCCTCACCGAACCAAACGATGTGCGGTCTTAGTTGAGATCCTTTTTCGCATTTGTCACCAAGTTTAATTTCTGTTTCTTTCATTTCATAAATTAAATCTTGATGTGCACTGCTTCGCATTTTCATAATCTCGCCATGCAAGTGCAATACATTTTTACTGCCGGCTCGTTCATGCAAGTCATCTATGTTTTGAGTAATAATTTGAACAGAATACTTTTGTTCCAATTCAACAAGCGCCAGGTGAGCGGCATTGGGTTTTGCCTGTACCACTTGTTTTCTTCTGTCATTGTAAAAATTTAAAACAAGTTCAGGGTTTCTTTGAAAAGCTTGGGGTGTAGCGACCTCTTGAATATCATAACTCTCCCATAATCCACCACTTTCCCTAAAGGTTTTTATGCCACTTTCTGCACTAATCCCTGAACCGGTAAAAATCACGAGCTTTTTCATTCCAATATTTCAATTTGCTGGCCTGTATTAAAGCCTCTCAGAAATTCTTCTATGCTCATTCTTTTTTTGCCTTCCATCTGCAAGTTTTTAATTAGAATGTATCCATCCGTACAACCAATTTTCATAAAGCTCTTCGAGTCGCATAAGAATTCTTTTGATTTAGCATTGTGGTCTTTTTCAAAATCTGCTTCATAAACTTTAACTTCCTTTTTCTTTCCACTAACACCCAGCTTAAAATATGCACAAGGGAATAAACTCAATCCTCTTATTTGGTTGTAAATCTGTTCGGCACTTTGTTGCCAATTAACCAATCTGTCTTCTTTGAATAGTTTTGGTGCATTTTTAATTGTACCTACATCAGCTAATAAGTCATTTTGATTAGTTGATGAAATGTTTTCTTCTGCAATGTCAATTACTGTTTTTACAACCAACTCAGCACCGGTGTGCTTTAATTTATCGTGTAAGGTACTTGCAGAGTCGTTAGGGTCAATGTCAACTTCAGCCTGTGCTATTATATTTCCGGTATCAATGGCTTCATTAATAAAGAAGGTGGTAACCCCGGTTTTAGTTTCGCCATTCATTATGGCCCAGTTTATGGGCGCTGCTCCTCTGTAGTTGGGTAGAAGTGAGGCATGAAGATTAAATGTACCCTTGGATGGCATTTTCCAGACCACTTCAGGCAGCATTCTAAATGCCACAACTATGAATAAATCAGCATTTAAGTTTTGTAGTTCACTAATAAATTTTTCATCTCTAAGTTTGATAGGCTGGAGTAGGGGCAAGTTATGTTGTTCTGCATAGACCTTAACATCAGATTGTCTTAATTGAAGTCCTCTGCCGGCTGGTCTATCAGGAGCCGTTACCACACCAACAACGTTCATTTTGTTTTCAATAAGTTCATGAAGGGTTCCAACCGCAAACTCTGGTGTTCCAAAAAAAACTATTCTTAAGGGTGTATCGCTCAAACTAGGTGTATATTGATATGGGTTAAGATATATAAAATCAATACAAAAAAAAGAGGATAAGTTTCCCTATCCTCTAATTCTTAAATATTTTTTTGATTAAAATGCTGCACCCAAAACGATTCCAATTCTTATCATTGGAAACGGAACATTTTCAATATCTGCCCATGCCGCTGTATCACTTGCATCTGCTTCTACTGCATTTGCTAAGGACTGCATGAATGGAATATTTACTTCAGTCTCAGCGTCAGCATTAGCTTGTATCTCGGCTTTTATATCTGCAAAATCTTCCGGTGTTAATTGAGAATCACTTGGTGTTTGAATGTGAGCAGACCCAGTTGCTAAACCAAATCCTGCATAAATATCGAGTACCATAGTTGGTCCCAATGCAAATTGATTCCCAATCATCAGTCCACCACCAAAACCATCTACTTCTCCATCTGCTTCTTCATATATTACCACACCATTCTTTGTGTAATCATAAGGAGCTGTAAAATCATATTTGTAATAACGTACAAAGGCTTCCATATAAAAGCCGGTAATGGCTCCTTTAGGATAATACCTCACATACGGATTAATATATAAACCCTGTGGTTCAATGTCTCCTGTCCATGTGAAGTCATCGTCTTCACCAGCAATATCTACTAATGCATCAACTTCAAATGACTGTGGAATTTTATACCCAAAACCAGTTCCGACAGATATTTTCTGCCCGGCTTTGAATTCGTAATAAATATTTGCTGTCGTAAGTGGATAATAAGATGCAATGTTTGTTTTTATCGCATTTCTCGGTCCTAGTATAGACGACACCGCTTTCGTTGCTGATGCTGTAGTTTGAGCATATACTCCGTAACCAAGCATCATAATAGTAATTAATGAAATTAGTTTTTTCATGAGATTGAGATTAAGTTAATAAGACAAATAAATCGTATAAAAAGTTAATAAACAATGACTGAGGTCATTCCAAGATCAGTAAAAGCAGTCTAAAAAGCAATTATTTTTTGGAGTATATTTTTTTAGCTGAAATATCACTACTCTCAGGCTTATTTGAGCAATATTTATGCGGGAAATACCATTTTTACATGTTCAATATTGGCCTCCCAAAAATGCTCTCCTTCTTCAATAAATCCGGCTTTTTTGTAAAAATCTAATGCAGAAAGCTGAGCATGTAAATAGATTTTTTGTTCTTGGTTTTTTACGTCTTTCAACACTTCATCTAAAATTGCTTTGCCAATGCCGTTTTTTCTTTGCGATTGCAATACTGCGAAGCGCTCAAGTTTTATACCATTGTTTGTTTTTCGCCATCGGGCAGTGCCAACCGGTTGGTTATTGTTTAGGGCTAAATAGTGGTGACTGGATTTTTCAAATTCATCAAACTCTTCTTCACGACTTACTTTTTGTTCATCAACAAAAACGATTCTCCTAACTTCAAATGCTTGTTCCGCAATTGTCTTTTCATCAAATGAAAATCTTTTTATCTCTAACATTTTACTTTGATGTAATTTTTTTAGTATCCACATCTTCAACAAACCTGAAAGGAAAAGACTTAACAAAAAACCACTTTCTTACTGTGATACTACCGGTAAATTCCATTTTAACCGTGTCGCCATCAATTACAGAACCCAGGGTTTTGGGTAATAACTTGGCAGCTTTACCAACTGTAGTTTCAAAGGTGATTGGTAAAACGAAGTCACTTTCCTTAGGAACTTTTATGGGATCCTTTAATGCAACGTCACCTAAGTTTTTATCAAAGGCATTAATTTTCATATCCAGGTCCTTAATTTTTAAACCAAGTGTATTCGGGTTATTTAGCACTAACTTCACTCCTACACGCGGTTTTAAACTTATTTTTTCAACCTTCACTTTACTAACAGATTCAAAAGTTACCGGTTCTAAACTCACACATGAAGTGAGAAAGAGTATTAATACAGGTAAGATGAAATATTTTTTTTGACTTATCATTTTGCTAAGCGGTCTAATACTGTTTCTATTAATTGTAACATAGTTTCATGTGCTTTGTGAGAATGAGTTAAGTTAATTCTGTTTGCAACTATGGCATTTACAGAACAGCATTCATGTCCTAAAACCCTAGCTAATCCATACATTGCTCCTGTTTCCATTTCAAAGTTTGTAACTTTTAGATTGTTATGGCTAAAAGTGTGCAGTTTCTGAATCATATCCGTTCTTTTTAAATCATACCTCAAAATTCTTCCTTGAGGTGCATAGAATCCGGCACAAGATGCAGTCATTCCTTTGTGCATTCCTTCACCCAAACGTTCTGCTAATTTCTGAGAACCCTTTATAATGTTTGCCTTTGGTAGTAGTCCATTTGTAGGATAGTGTTTTCCAAATGCTTCATTTAGTTCTTGTTCTTCTTGAGTAAACTCACATTCATAGTAGTTCATCAAACCATCTAATCCTAAACCATAAGTAGATAATACAAATGCATCAGAAGGAATATCGGCTTGCAAAGAACCACTTGTTCCTATTCTGATTAGATTCAATGAAGTGTGCGAAGGTTTAATCGTTCTTGAATTTAAATCAATATTCACCAAGGCGTCTAATTCATTATACACAATATCAATATTGTCTGTTCCTATGCCGGTAGAAATTACCGTAATGCGCTTGCCTTTATAGGTTCCTGTGTGGGTTACAAATTCTCGTTTCTGCTTTTTAACTTCAATCTTATCAAAAAAGCTGCTTACCATTAGCACTCTGTCAGGGTCTCCCACATTTATGATTGTATCCGATATATCTTCTGGTAATAGATTGATATGGTATAAACTACCGTCATCATTAAGGATAAGTTCCGACTCAGCTATTTGTTTCATAATAAATTAGATGTTAGATTAGCAACGACAAAATAATTATTTTTTTATGAGCAAAATAGGACATGTAATTATTCCAATTGATTTTTCAAATCAATCGACAATTGCATTAAGGCAGTCTTATAATTTAGCAAAGTTCTCTGATGCAGAAATTGTTTTATTGCATGTTATAAACCAAGATTTATTTGAACGATTAAAACAATTTTCTATTGGTAAAGAAAACTATGAGCATTTGCTTGAAGTGGGTATAACTGATAGCTTAAAAGAAATAGCAAAAGAGGCCATTTCAAAAGGATTAAAAGTTAGCACAAAGGTGATGCATGGAAAAATCTATGATAAGATTTCTGAATGTGCCGGGGAGTATGATGATTCTATAATTATTATGGGGACTCGCGGAAAGATTAACTTTAAAAAACGCTTCATTGGAACAAATACACTTCGAGTAATTAAAATTTCACCTTGTCCGGTTATTACTATACACGGAGAAGAACATAGAGATGGATGTAAAAATATAATTCTGCCCTTAGATATTGATAAGGAAACGAAGGATAAAGTAAGCAGAGCAATAGATTTAGCAATTGCATTTGATTCAAAAATTACGCTGCTAACCGTATTAGATACAAAAGATGAGTTTATTGTAAACAAATTGACTCGTCAGTTGCATTCTGTAAAAGAAATTGTTGAAAAGCACAAAGTAGAATGTGAATCTGTAATGATAGAAGGTAGTGATGTGGCTAAAAGTATATTAAAATATTCTGAAGAAGTAAATGCAGATTTGATTATGATAATGACACAAGAAGAGGCCAATTTTATTGATTATTTTATTGGTTCTTCTGCTCAGGAAATAATAAATCACTCAACTATTCCTGTATTGAGCATACATCCTATGAAAAGAAAGGATACATTAGAGTTTACCATACAATAAAACCCTGAATATTATGGCTTCAAAAAATCATTATGAAAGAATACTAATTCCATTCGATTTTTCAGATACTGCAAAATTGGCACTGGAATATGCTGCTCCAATGGTTCAGCAATTGAAAGTAGATGTTATACTTTTGCATATTGTAGAAACTCCATCAATCGCATCATCCTTTAAAAATGCCTTCCGAAGTGAAGAAAAGAAATTTCACGAGCATGCTGAAGAAGAATTAAAAAAGGTGGCAGAGCAGTTTAGTCATAAAATTGGCGCTAAAGTTCAAGCTGTTACTGAAGTAGGAAGGATATACAAGAAAATTTGTACGGTTGCTAAGGAGAATAATGTAGGCCTAATATTAATGGGCACACATGGTGCTAGTGGGGTACAAGAAATTTTAATTGGCAGCAATGCATTAAGAGTTGTAAAGGAAGCCCCTTGCCCTGTTATAAGTGTTCAATCTCATGGCAAATCTATGGGTTTTAAGAAGATTTTATTACCAATAGATAATTCTCAAACTTCAAGGCAGAAGGTTCCATATATGCTGGAATTAGCTGTTCAAAGTAAAGCTATTGTGCATATTCTGGGATTGATGACCAGTTCTTCAGAAGATTTTAAAAAAACATTCAGAGTAAAAATTGCTCAAGTTGAAGAGTATTTAGCTAATCATGATATAGCATATGAGTCTGAATTTTTGCGTTCAGATAATTTAGCAAAAGACATTATAACTCATTCAGAAAAAATTGACGCTGATTTAATAGTAATGATGACCGAGCAGGAATCTACTAGTTTATTGCTAGGTGAAAGTGCCGGTTACTTAGTTAATCATTCTAAAATACCTGTATTTAGCGTAAGGCCGGCAGAAGTTGACCCGGATAAAATTACGGTTCGATTTTAGTTCTGGCTACCGAATACTTTCTTCAATAAATCTGTTACCCTTGCTGCAGGGTCTTTCCTTATTTTTGCTTCTTCTTCTGCAACGTATACAAACAATCCACTTATCGCTCTGTCGGTAACATAAGAATTAAGATCTGTGTTTACTGGAGTTACCAGAGGAATGGAATTGTACTTAGTAGTTAAAGGAGTCCAGTATTGAGAAATTCGAACTTTTTTAAGTGCATCATTAACAACAGGTCTAAATTCTGCTGTTAATTGAGACGTTGTCGTTTTCTTTAAATACTCAGTAGCTGCATTATCAGGGCCTTTTAGTATTCCTACTGCATCATTAAAAGTCATTTTTGTTACAGCATTTACAAAGATGTTGGCAGCTTTTTTAGATGATTCTTCAGCTCCTCTGTTCATTACTTCTACAAACTTATCTATTTGTCCGCCTAAGCCTATATCTCTCAATCTACTCTCCATTTTTGCAGCTTCTGGTGGAAATGGAATTTTTATTAATGGATTGCCATAAAAACCATTTACAGCAGATGCACGGCTCGAAGAATTTTTAGCACCAACTTGCAATGCTTGTTTTAACCCTCCAACTATTTCCTGGTTGGTTAATCCTCCGCTACCTCCGGTGCTGCTTACGGCATCTAATACCTGACTTAATTCTTGTGCGGTACATCCAACAAAGAACATACTTGTAATTGCAAATGCGTAAATGACTAACTTTTTCATATTGAGTGTTTATTGTTAACGAATCAAAGACTTTGCCAAATATATGCCTAAAATGAAAATGGCCTGAAGAAAAATCTACAGGCCATTAACAATTTTATTGTGAATAGGTTAGTGAATCACCAGTTTCTTAGTAAGTCTGCCTTTATCGCTTTCAAAAGTGATAAAATACATTCCTTTTGAGTGGTCACGTAAATCCAGTTCTTGATGTATTACAGATTGATTCTGGAATTGCTCACTAACATATATCGCTTTACCTGTAATATCTGTTATTGAATAATAAAATTCATTTCCGTCAAATTCGTTTATATCAATTACAAATAACCCATTGGTTGGGTTAGGATAAATGTTTAAGTCTAATGACGCTTCCAATTCACTGATGTCAGTGCAAGATTCAATTAATACTTCTATGGTATCTCTGTCAGAACAATTCTGAGCATTATCAATAATATAAACGGTTATTAAATACGTTCCGAGTCCACCAATCGAAGCACTATCTACATTAATAGTTTGTGTTGTTGCACCATTGCTCCACTCGTAAGTGTAAGCACCGGCTCCACCTGCATCCAAAACCAATGTTTGTGTGCTGCAAATAGATGTGTCTTGCGGTAGTACCACTGTACCAGGGCAGGGTGGGGGACCACAAGCTACTCCTGCTTCCCATCCGGCTTGGTTATTGAATCCATTAGACAAAAACAAAAATGTTAAACAACCGCTTGTGTCAGTTGATGTGAATGGACCCGGAATATTATTACCGTAATACCCTCCTGCAGGGAACCCACCAAAGGTTGGAGGATTACCACTATCAAATAACATGCTGCTTGTATCAGGTCCATTGAACACATAAAGTGGGTCGGCATTATTTTGTGTTTCGAATTGATTAAAGAAAACAGTAACAGCGTCACCCGGTGTTGTTGGGCAAATAGTAGTTATTGTTGCTTCACCCGGAGAGTAATCTCCATTTGGTCCTCCCGTATCATAAAACAAATCTCCCGCACAATAATCTGCACCTGTGGTAAAACTTATTGGTCCAACCCAAGCACTAGTGTCAGCACCACAATCAGATCTTACATAAACATCATATGTTGTTGAACTGCTAAGGCCTGTTATGGTATAATTTGTTGCTGCCACTGAAGTACCTGTTCCACTAATTGCAAAGCCTGTTGGACCCCAAATAACATTCCACATGCTAGCAGAACCATTTTCTACCCAGCTTACATCTACAGAAGTAGCACCAACATTACTTGTTGTAATGTTAGATGGCTGCGGACAAGGAGGTGCTTCGCGAATATCAATATCATCAATTGCTACATCATCATAAAAATCGCCCCCATTGTTTTCGTCTACAACAAAGCGCAAACGTATGTCCCCTGTAATGGTTAGCGATGAAAGGCTAATAATTATTAATTCCCAATCTCCATTTAATGTATTTGAATTCCTGGTGTAAAAACCAACGTTCCAATTTGCCCCGTCCCATACATCCATTGAGAAATCAACATTCGTATTACCTTCATTATTACTAATTATATAAAATGATAATTCAGGTACTACTAAGGTGCTTAGATCAACCATAGGACTTATTAATGTGGTTTGCCCACTGTGTGGTTGTGAATCATCTACAAAAGCAAAATATCCACCGCTGCGGCTGTTTCCATTCCATACACCCGCATTTCCAACATGAGCACCTGTTGTGTCAAACAACCAGCTTTCATTATTGCTTACTCCTTGTTTCCAGCAGT
>JABDLV010000068.1 GCA_013001815.1 Bacteroidia bacterium | reverse complement strand
GTATAAATTCTTCGAGCATGAAGAAGGGAAAAAAAAAAGGTTGTTTTCGTGCTGTTGGCTCAGATAACCAGCAATGTGTTCAATGAATGCTGCAATTATTAAATGTATAGCCAGAAACTTTAAATCTTTAGTAAATGATTTAAACCATAAAATAGAAAGAAGAAAACAAATAGTTACGGCTATTTTTTCTCCATCAATTATATAGTCTTTTAGTAATTCAATCATTATTAAACTAATTCAATTCTAATCGGAATTTAAAATGCTACTATCATCACACTCACTTGGGCAGGGTTGAGCCATGTCATAAATATTAGATTCTCCTGAATTATTTGTAAGTAAATCTTTTCCACTAGAATCAGAACCCAGATAAACTAATGTTACATCGTCACCATTTTTACCAAAGTAGATTTTTAAATTTGCAGTATCATTTGTTTCTAATATTGCATCAATAGCTTCTTTGCTCAAACTAAAAGCTTTTAATTCACCTAAAGGGTTATCATCGCGCCATGCCTTGGTATAAGCTGCGGCTGTCGTTTCTGAAATTCTGTAATCTTCTGCTGCCATAATTATTTGTTTTTAAAAAGGTTAGAAATAAATTTATTTAAAAGTCGAAATGTACATTGAGCAAGTCAGAATTCCAAATATTATTGATAATCAGGCAATTTGCCTAAAGCCTCAAAACAGGGGAAAACCCTTGCTGCTATTTCAATTCATCTTCTGAAATTTGACCTAACGATTAGTTCTTGTAAAAATGTAATCTCCGTAGTGATTTGAAAACGTTAGGGTTTTCAAAAAGAGATTCAACCACTAATTCTGCTTAGAAAGGATATTGAATACTTTTCCATTATTCGATATCCTTTCTTTAATTTAATCCGAAATTATTTTTCCGGGTAATTCAGTGTTTTTAAGGTGTCTCCTAAGTTTGATGCAAATTCATTTATTTCTGAGTTTTTCATTTGAATTCTCCACTGTTCTTTTTTTCCCTGTCCAAAATGACTTGCCATATCTGAGTTATGTTTTTTATGTCTTTTACTTGCTTTGTAAAAGGATTGATATTCTATAGCTTCTTTAATTTCCTCTTCATTTTTTTTAATGCCGATAAAATTTAAAATGTTCTTGCTTCCATTGAATGTATCATCTAACAAATCTTCGTACTTAATTTTTAATACGTTGTCTTTTTCCAGATAAGGAGTTAGGTGATCATTCCAAGAGACTTTACACCATTGATGAACTTTTTCTTCTCCATAAAAAATTGCTTTGTTCATGAGCTGTTGAGCTTTAGCATCTGCAAAGGGAGTTGCTCTGTAAAGCCAATTTATCAATCTAATAGGTAGTGTGTTCTTTCCAGTTTCAATTAGAGACTGCCACGCAAAAAAATAAGGCCGCCCACTTATGGAAATATCTCTAGGGTCTCTTAAAACGTAAATTATTTTTGCGTTTTGTTTGTCTTCATCATTTAATTCATGCCATTGATGATGACTTTTATAGCATTCATATTCGCTTTGTCTATCCAGTCCTTCTATTGCAGTTTCAAATAAATCAGAATAAAGAAAGCCAACAACCGGGCATTGAACTAATTCTGCAACTAATCTGGTAATCCAAGTATTACCACTTTTGGGGTAGCCAACAATAATAATTTTTTGTTTAGCCATACTTTATTTTACAAGCTTTCTTAATGCTGCCCATTGTTTCAGAGTAGCTCTCGAATCTTGTGCCGGATAACCTAATACCGTTTTGCCGGCTTCTACATCATTCATCACACCGGATCCTGCTGCAACAACAGCTCCTGAATTAATAGTAGTATGATCTTTTATGGAAGCACTTCCACCAATGATTACTCCATCGCCCAGGGTTACTGAGCCTGCTAAACCACTGTTACCCGCCATAATGCATGCACGGCCTAACACACAGTTGTGTGCTATTTGTACCAGGTTGTCAATTTTACACCCATCACCAATAATTGTTGAGCTAAATTTACCTCTATCTACACAAGAGTTTGCTCCAATTTCAACTGCATTACCAATCACTACATTACCAATTTGCGGAATTTTAAGTAGGCCTTGCCCATCTTCTCTTGGGCGATAACCAAAACCATCTGCACCTATACTTACATTCGTATGAAAAATACAATATGCACCAATTTGACTTCTTTCTCTAATAACAGTACCAGACCATACAACAGTTCCGGTTCCTATTTTTGTATTTTCTAATATAGTTACATTTGGGTAAAGCGTAACATTATTATCAAGTACTACATCTTTTCCAACGTAACAGTTTGCTCCTATAAAACAATTCTCCCCAATTTTTGCTGAAGAATGCACTACAGCGGCAGGGTCAACATTGGTTTCTAATTTGGGTGGGCCTGGATCATATACTTCAAGCAATTTTGCAATTGCTAAATCTGCATTCTTAACTTTAATAAGTGCTCGGTTTTCACCAGGTTCCAATTCTAGTCTTTCATCAACGATAGCTGCACTAGCTTTTGAAGTTTCCCATTTTGGAATATACTTTTGACTACCTATAAACGTAATTTGATTAATGCTTGCCTTGTCAATTTGTTCAGGCCCGGTAATCATTTCACTGGTGTTGCCAACTAGTTGGCCATTTATTAATTCTGTTATTTCACTTATTGATAGTGTTTTCATAATATAATGGATATTTAAAGGGATTGGGTATGAGTATAAAGCTATTAAAAACAACGAATTTAATGTTGAAAGCCAAATTTATTTTTAGTGTCGGTCTATGAAGTCCTGAAAAGTTATTTGGGTAGTAGCCTTGCCTAGTTTCAATAGCTCCCACATTGAACTTCCATTCCCGTCAATTGTATCATTTTCAACATAATCGTAAACTACATATCCATTTTGGTTCAAAGCTCCAAAGCCCTTGTTAAATGTATAATGCGCAAAATTTTTGTTTGATGTTGAGAATAAATTTTTACCCCACTCAAATTCTGAATTATCTCCATTAAGCATATCAGTAAGGGTAAATGCAAAATCGGTTTGAGAACAGAAATTTGTAAGAATAGTATCTGATTGATTTAGTGCTCCGCCAATCCAGAGCATTGGAATATGAAAGCGTTTGGGTGAATTGAATTCACCATCATGCTCAGGTAATGGATTTCCATGGTCTGCCATTATAATTACCAACGTGTTATTCCACCATGTTTGCTGTTTTGCAAATGTTACAAAATCATTCACGGCATTATCTGTAAACGCTAGTGAACTTTTAAATTTATCTTCTTCTGTGTCTTTTCCAAATTTGTATTCACCCTCAAAATCATAAGGATTATGACTGCTTAGAGTAAATAAAATATTAAAAAATGGCTCTTTGTTTTCTGCCTTTAAGTCTT
>JABDLV010000054.1 GCA_013001815.1 Bacteroidia bacterium | reverse complement strand
CTGGATAACTGCAGCAGACATTAATCCAAACAACAACATAGTTGGCTTATTATCCATTGGGAAAATGATCTTGTTTACAGATTTTACCGGTACAGATTACTTTAATGGCACAGCGCAAAACTTAACTATGCCCGTAACGCAAAAAGAAGCAATGGTTTTTATAAACAATGACTCACTAGCTATTACGGATGAAGTGTTTATTGGAACAGGAGGTAATCTATATGCTTTTTCGGTTGCCAATTTTTCTGGTATACCTGAACTAAACACTCAAAACCTATTTAGCATTTATCCAAACCCCGCAAAAGAATTTTTTATTATCAAACCAAACGGGGTTAAAAAAGAAAACCATACTTTAAAAATTGTTGACACAAAATCTAAAGTATGGCATTCAGAAAATTTAAACTTTGATAATACCTCGGAAATGCAAATTCAACTTGGTGACATACCAAATGGAATGTACATTTTGCAAATAACCAACTTCACTCAGCAGTTTAGTTATCCCTTAGTTATTATTAACTAAACTAAAATTGTTCTTCTTCTGTAGAACCTTTTAAGGCTAAAGTGCTAGACTGACCATCACTAATAACGTTGCTTAGCGTATCAAAATAACCGGTTCCAACTTCTCTTTGATGCTTAGTAGCTGTATAACCTCTCTTCTCACTACCGAATTCGCTTTCTTGCAATTGAGAGTATGAGAACATACCATCTTTTTTATAACCGGTAGCTAAATCAAACATGCTATAATTCAATGCATGGAAACCCGCTAAGGTTATAAACTGAAATTTATATCCCATAGCACCCAATTCTCTTTGGAACTTAGCAAGGTCAGCATCACCCATGTGTTTTTTCCAATTGAATGATGGTGAACAGTTATAAGACAATAATTTGTTAGGATACTTTTCATATATACCTTCTGCAAATTTCTTTGCATCATCTAAATTAGGAGTAGCAGTTTCGCACCAAATAAGATCTGCATGAGGAGCATAAGAAAGTCCTCTTGATATCGCTAAGTCTAAGATATTATTCACTCTATAGAACCCTTCAGGCGTTCTTTCACCGGTTAAAAATGGCTTGTCAGCATCATCAATATCACTTGTAAGTAAGGTTGCGCCATAAGAATCAGTTCTTGCAACAATGATAGATGGCACATCACTTACATCAGCTGCTAAACGAGCTGCAGTTAATGTTTTTAAGAAACTGGAAGTAGGAACCAACACTTTTCCTCCCATATGTCCGCACTTTTTTTCTGATGATAGCTGATCTTCGAAATGCACACCTGATGCACCTGCTTCAATCATTGCTTTCATCATTTCAAAAGCATTTAACGGACCACCAAACCCAGCTTCAGCATCTGCTACAATTGGAGCAAACCAATCTGTAGAAAAATCACCTTCCGCACAGTGAATTTGATCTGCACGTTGTAACGTTTGATTTATTCTTTTAACCAAATTAGGAACTGAGTTTGCAGGATATAAACTTTGATCAGGATACATGTTACCTGATAAGTTTGCATCTGCAGCAACTTGCCATCCACTACAATAAATAGCTTTTAACCCGGCTTTTACAGATTGCATTGCTTGATTACCCGTTAGAGCTCCAAGCGCTTGCACAAAATCCTCTGTATGCATCATGTCCCATAGTTTTTCAGCACCCTTACGAGCAATAGTATGCTCTATGGTAAGCGTACCCCTAAGACGAATTACATCATCTGCGCTATATGTTCTTTTAATATCAGCCCAACGTTGGTCGTGCTCCCACTTATCTTGTAATTTTAAAACCTCTTGCTTAATTTGATCTTTAGTCATTTTTAAAAGTGTTTATTAATTTATACTAGTTCGTTTTGCGTAAACAAAAACTCATTAAAATTTTTGCTTAAGAATATATTTTCAGCATCCTTCTTTGCTTTTTCATAAGACGCAATAACTCTTTTAACGGCTTCGTCATCGGCCGCAAACATATTGTCTTTAATTTCTTCTTTTATTTTATCCAGTTCTTCATTGAATATCTTACTCACTAATTCACAAGTAACTTTTTCTCCATCATCTGTTTTTACTTGATGAAACAACCATTGCCAAACTTGTGCTCTGCTTATTTCTAATGTTGCTAAATCTTCCATTAGGTTATCCCATGAAACACAGCCATTACCAGCATTCCAGCCTTGCATGTAAGCAATGCCAACACGAATATTTGTTCTTAATCCCGCTATTGTTCTAGGCGTTCCACCTTGTGGTGCCAGGTCAGGATACTTATCAAATTCTTCAAGCAAAACATCTAACTGATTCTTTCTAGAGAAAGATTTCATTGCGTACTCAATGAAGTAGGGATGAGAAACCCAACAACCATCATGTCCAATAAATGCTTCATAACTTTTATCAGCAATAACCTTATCGGTTTGTTCTTTTCTGGTTGCAGCATCTTTACCGGGTGTAAATGCAGACATTCCACCCATAGCAAATGCACCATGAGAATGACATACTTTAATAATGCGCTTTACATAATTATCCATCCAGTGCTTTTTCATATCAATGGTTCCTCTATCGGCCATTATTCTATCCGGATGATATTTTAAAACTTTTATATCACTGAATATCTTATCCCATCTACCACCATTTAATCCGGCAGCATGTTCCCTATATTCATATAAGATTTCTTCCATTTGATAAGCAGCAGGAAGTGTTTCAATTAAGAAAGTGGCCTTTAAAGTTCCACGTTCAACTTTTAAAGCATCTTCAAGAGCAGAAAATAGTTTGTTCCACCAACGTGCTTCCAAGTAATGTTCGCATTTAGGAACATAATACTTTGGAGTTTTTCCTTGTGCAATTAACTTTTTAGCGGTGTGATAAAATGAACCTGCTAAATCTAACATCCCTCCGCTTATTGGCTCACCATCAACAGTAATGTTTGATTCATTCAAATGCAACCCTCTGCAACGCACCATTATCACCGGCATATCATTTGGGTTTAACCTATATATTTTTTCGATTGCTCCACTTTTATTCTTTTTGATGTACTGTAGTGTACCATCACAAGCTTCAGATAGATTCTTAAACCCATTCATCACGTTATCCCAAGTAGGGTTCATGCTGTCTTCAAAGTCAAGCATAGCGCAATCTGCACGGCTACCACTCTCATTTCTGCTTAGCATATTTATTACCATTTTAGCAGAGTTAACAGGACCGGTAATCTCTACTCTGCGAGTTAATAAATCTTCCGGTATTGGATTTACTTTCCAGTCTGTTGTTGTTGCTGTAGAACCGTTTCTAAAATACTC
>JABDLV010000052.1 GCA_013001815.1 Bacteroidia bacterium | reverse complement strand
CCATTCATGAACACAAGCAATAACTATAATAATTTAATAAATAAACTTGAGGAGTTTATTCGTAAGTACTATAAAAACCAATTAGTTAAGGGCTTGATTTATACAATTGCCCTTGTGTTTGGTTCTTATTTGTTTATCACCATTTTAGAGTATTTCGCTCATATGGGTACTACTGCCCGAACCATATTCTTTTATGGTTTTATTGGCGCCACTTTATTTGTTCTTGGAAAATTCATTGCCATCCCACTATTTAAGCTTTATAAAATTGGTGATAGACTTTCTCATGAGCAAGCTGCAAATATCATAGGTTCTCATTTTTCTTCTGTAAGCGACAAGTTGTTAAATGTGTTGCAGCTTAAAAATGCGCAAGGAAATGATGGTGAAAATGTAGAGTTAGTTCAGGCAAGTATTAATCAAAGAATAGGAGAGTTACAGCCGGTACCTTTTGCATCAGCCATAGACTTAAACAAAAACAAGAAATATGCTAAGTATGCAATCATACCATTGATGTTATTTTTTGTTTTGTTATTTGCTGCACCCAGCTTAATTAAAGATAGTACCACACGCCTGGTGAAACATAATAAACACTTTGAAACACCTGCTCCGTTTACGTTTGATATACAGAACTCAAATTTAAAAGTAGTTCAAAATGAGGATTTTTTATTGAATATAAAAGTGCAGGGGGAATCGGTTCCAGATGTAGTTTATATAAAAACGGAAGATGGAGATTATCGATTAGATAAAGAAAACAATGTTAGCTTTTCTTATTTATTTAAAAATGTACAGAAGAGTAATGAATTTTATTTACATGCAAACGGGTATAATTCTACTTCTTACAAGTTAGAGGCATTGCCTAATCCGCAGGTAATGAACTTCTCTATTTATTTAAATTACCCGGCTTATTTAGGTAAGGTTTCAGAGACTGTAACAAATACAGGTGATCTTATTGTACCATCTGGTACCAGGGCAACGTGGAGTTTTACAACTCAGAATACAGACAAGCTGAGTATGGCATTTAATGATACTACGTTAAAGCCTGAAAGAGTAAGTGAAAACGAATATAAGTTAAGCAAGCGCTTTAGAAATAACGCTTCTTATTCTTTTTCTACTTCTAATGAGTTTATGAAAAGTAAAGACTCTACCCGTTATCAAATTTCTGTAATACCAGACATGTACCCATCTATTGATGTGGAACAACAAATAGATTCTTTTGCAACAAAGCAAGTTTATTTCAAAGGTATTATAAAGGATGATTACGGTTTCACACAGCTGAAATTTGTTTTTAAGTTCATTAACTCAGCTACTACTCTAGCTAAGACAGATGAAGTCTTCACTGAAAATATTGAGTTTAATAAACAAAGTAATCAAGACCAGTTTTTCTATTACTGGAATTTAAATGATGTAAAGGTTGAATCTGGTGATAACCTGGAGTACTACTTTGAAGTTTGGGATAATGATGGAGTAAGCGGTCCAAAATCAAGCAGGTCTGAAACAAAACTTTTTAAAGCTCCTTCTTTACAAGAGCTTGCAAAAAATGCAAAGGAGAAGAATGACAAGCTGAAGAAGGATATGGAAGAAAGTGTAAAGGAGTCGAAAGATTTACAAGAAGAAATTGATGAAACACTTAAGAGACTATTAGATAAAAAAGAAGTTGATTTTACCGATAAAAAGAAGATTGAAAACATACTAGACCAATTTAAGGAGCTGACAGAGAAGGTAAATAGCATGGAGCAGCAGAATAAGCAAAACCTTGAGCAACAGCAGGAATACAAGGAAATGGACCCGGCTTTGATGGAGAAATATGAACAATTGCAAGAATTGTTTGAGGATTTGTTGAGTGAGGAAATGAAAGAGAAAATGCAGGAGTTGGAAGAGCTGCTGAGCGAGTTTGAAAAAGATAAAGTTCAGGACATGCTGGAAGACATGAAGATGGACAATGAGGATTTAGAAAAGGAATTGGATAGAACTTTGGAGTTGTTTAAGAAATTGGAGCTGGAACAACGAATGGAGGAGCTTACTGATAACCTTGAAGATTTGGCAAAGAAACAGGAAGAGTTAGCCGAAGAGACAGAGAAAAGTGATAAGGATGAAATGGAGAAGATGAAGGAAGAGCAAGAAAAAATAGAAGAGCAGTTTGATGAATTACAAAAAGAGAAAGAAGATATAGAAAAGGAAAACGAAGAAATGGAGTTTCCTGAAGAGATGGAGGATACTGCGGAAGACGAAGAGCAAATTGAGCAAGACATGCAGGATTCTAAGGAGCAGATGGATAAAAAGAATCAAAAGAAAGCCAGTGAGAAGCAGAAGGATGCCGCGAAAAAAATGCAGCAAATGGCAGGCAACATGAAGGCTAAAATGCAGCAACAGGCTCAGGAAGAGAATCAAGAAGATATGGATGCTCTCCGTGCTTTATTAGAAAACCTGATTCAGTTTTCCTTTGACCAGGAAGGCCTGATGAATGAATTAAAAACCATTAACAAAAATAATCCACGGTATGTGTTGCTGGCGCAAGAGCAAAGAAAGCTAAAAGAAGATGCCCAGGTTTTAGAGGATTCTTTATTCGCATTGAGTAAAAGAGTAGTGCAAATACAAAGTGTGGTAAACAAAGAGATTAATGCTATTAATAACAACATAGAAAAATCTATTCTGCTTTTACAGGATAGAAAGATTCCACAGGCACGTGGTGAGCAGCAGTTTGTGATGACAAGTACAAACAACTTGGCATTATTATTAAGTGAAGCCCTAGACCAAATGCAGCAACAAATGGCACAATCTATGGCCGGAAATCAGCAATGTAGTAAGCCCGGAGAGAAGAAAGGACCAAGTGCCGGTGACTTAAAGAAAATGCAAGAAAAGCTGAACAAACAGATTGAGGAATTGAAAAAAGGACAGAAGCCGGGAGGAAAAGAGGGAGATAAAAAAGGTCAAGGCGGGCAAGGAGGAATGAGTGAATCATTGGCAAGATTGGCTGCACAGCAAGCAGCAATCCGACAGCAGTTGCAAAAACTCAGTCAAATGCAAAACAAAGATGGTAAGAAATCACTGGGAGATTTAGAAAAGTTAGCACAAGAAATGGAAGAAACAGAAACTGATTTAGTGAATAAACGAATCTCTCAAGAAACCCTAAAAAGACAGCAAGACATACTTACACGCTTGTTAGAGGCAGAGAAAGCGGAGCGTGAGCGCGACCAGGATGAGAAGCGTGAAAGCAATGAGCCAGATGAACAAATTTACCGTAACCCTTCACAGTTTGAGGAGTACAAACGACTACAAATGCGTGAAGTGGAATTGTTAAAAACTGTTCCACCATCGTTAAAAACGTTTTACAAAAACCTTGTAAATTACTACTTTC
>JABDLV010000028.1 GCA_013001815.1 Bacteroidia bacterium | reverse complement strand
CTGCACCAAATTTGCAGTTAAAGATTATTGCGCACTGTGGGGATTTGCAGTACATGGAAGTACAAGGCAAGCGAAAACCTTTTGGTAATGAAGTGATACAAGCCCATCGCTTAATGAAAAATTCTGTGAAAAGCGATAATTACACGCTGCTAAGCAATGCATTGGTGCAAGAAATTCGAATTCCGAAGGATTACCAATCTGTATTATATTCATTTGAGAATGGAGCCGATACCTATGACGGACAAAACTTATCTTATTTCTATTCTATTATTAATAAAGAAAATTTAAAGATTGATAAACTTAATAGTGGTCATCATGTGAGTTTTGATCATCCTGCTCCGTTAAAGTATGATAAAGTCTTTCCTTTGGCAGCTCCTAAACTATTAGAGTACATCAGTAATTTCCGGTATAGAAAGCACTGGGTAAAAGGGGTAGATGATTTTGAGTTTAATGAAAACGAAAATACGCGCTTGGGAACAGAGCATGTGTGTGTAATTAATAAGGATCGATTAAACTTTGTAACGGTTACCAAAAAAGCAGAACCGGGTGATTTGGTATATGGTGAAATGACCACCACTCCGCCCCCGGTGGACGAGCTCTATGCATTTTATACTATTACACCTTTAGCGGAAGATTCATGCAGATTAACCATTGAAACATATTGGAAAGCAAAATCACCACTGAAAAAATTAATGATTGCATTAGTGGTGAAGAAATTCTTCAGGAAAAATGCGAAAGACTCACTAAAGAATTTGTATAGTTTTGTAACCAGTGCCTAAGCTAATTTCCAGCTAGAATAGCTCCTTTACTGCTTTGTTATGAATACGTTAAACATTCTATAAAGTAGTCTTGGAAACTATTAGTGACTAGCTTTGTTATGTATTTAAATAATTTTTCTAATCAATAAATCTTAAAAAAATGAGTAAAAAAGTATTAATTACCGGAACAAGCGGTGGTTTTGGGATGCTGTCTGTAAAGGCGCTACTTGAAAAAGGCCACAAAGTTACCGCAGCAATGCGCAACACAAACACTAAAAATAAAGAAGTTGCCGCAGAACTAAAAAATGCAGGAGCACATGTAGTTGAAATTGATGTAACAGATGACAATTCTGTTAACAATGGAGTACAAGATGCTATAAATGCAATGGGTGGATTAGATGTTGTTGTTAATAATGCAGGAGTTGGCGTTCTTGGAATGCAAGAACATTTTACACCTGAAGATTTTAAAAAATTGTTTGATGTGAATGTATTTGGTGTGCAACGTGTAAATCGTGCTGCAATACCTCACTTAAGAAAGAACAATTCTGGTCTAATCATTTATATATCTAGCTTATTAGGCAGAATGTGCTTGCCTTTTTACGGACCATACAATGCATCTAAATGGGCACTTGAAGCTGTTGCAGAAAATTACAGAACAGAGCTTTCAGGTTTTGGAATAGAAAATTGTCTTGTTGAGCCGGGTGGCTTCCCAACTTCGTTCTTTGATAAGCTAATTCAGCCGGGAGATCAATCAAGAAATGCAGAATACGGTGAATTTATTAACGCACCTAAACAAATGTTTGATGCATTTGAAGGAGCATTAGCCGGCAATCCTGATCAAAAACCTGAAAATGTAGCTCATGCTGTACTTAATTTAATTGAGTCTGGTAGTGGTAAAAGACCATTTAGAACAACCGTAGATAAAATGGGAATGGGAGATGCACTTAAACAGTACAACGAGGATTTAGAAAATATCCATAAAGGAATATTGGGTAATTTTGAAATGGCGCATATGTTAGAAACAAAAGTGCCAGCGTAAAATATAATCAACCGATTAGTTAAAAGGAGCTATTATAAATAGCTCCTTTTTTTGTTTAAGAGAATTCGGATAGGAATTTGTTCAGCTAAACCTTGGTAGTTTGTTCAACTAATTTTTCTGTTTGGTCCCAATCCATATTCACAATGGGTACGCTGTATAAAACAGGCATATTAGAAGGGTATTTATCTCTAAGCTCTCTATCAATTTCATTAAATAATAATGCTTTGGTTTTTCCCATTACAAAAGTTTGATTCTCGCTAATGAGCTGGTTACTTGAATCGCGTTTTCTTACCAGTGCATTTTGTAAAATTACAGCATTAACAGTTAGCTTTTTGCTTACCAGAAAATCAGAAATTTCTAATGCTTGCGCATGATCTTTAGTTAGAATGTGAATGAGTATCATAGTATATAAATTTGGTTTAAGCGAAGTATTACGTATAAAACAAAGACCGGCAATACTTGTTTGTTTTAAGTTTGATTTATTTTTTCTCAGTTAGAATATACTGAGTATAAATGTAAAAGGCGCCTTTCAGAAATTGAAAGACGCCTTTAAAATCAAGAAAATTAACACTATTTCACTACCAATTTTAACGCTTCACTTGATTTCACAGTTATCAATTGTATTAAGTATAAGCCACTGTCAAAGCCGGACACATCTAGATTTATTGTAGACATTGTGTTTGCAGTGTAGTCTCTTTCAAATACTTTTTGTCCGGTTTCGTTATATATTAGAACAGTTTCAATGTTATCATCTTCTGAGTCAAACGCTATTGTAACATGGTTGCTGGCAGGATTAGGATATATTGTTGCACTTCCATTAGAAATAGTACTGCTTTTTGAATTCTCATATCCTTCCGTTATTTCAGCATACGCTTGTTCCGGTGAAATGCTGGTATAGTACGCCATATTTACCCGGTCATTATAGAACCAATTGCATATCCATTCTGGTAATACAATAAATGGTGCACCTGCTACATCCAATGATGCACAGATTGCACCACCACCCTGAGCAATTAATCCATTTACGTCAAATCCGGTTGTAGTGCCCGGTACTACAATACCTAAATCCAAAGTATTTGTATCATATACAAGTGTGTGGATTCTATAAATACCTGTGTTGTTTACAGTAAATGACGGACTCCCTCCTGCTTGTTCTATTACTAACCCGCTTCCACTGGTTAATACATATACAGTAGAGTAACCGCTTGGAACTATAGCATCTCCGCTTGGATTTGCAGTTAATGTGGCACTGCCATTATTGTCTAAACAATTGAAGAAATAATCCGGCTGTATTGTTCCTGCATAAGGATTTTCTACATAAAATGCTGCTCCCGGAACATCTAGAGAAGCGCATATCATTCCTCCTCCTTGCACCAACAAACTATTTACGTCAAATCCTGTGGTTACACCTGGAACCACAATGCTCAAGTCTAATGTATTTGGGTCATATACTAAAGTATGTATAGTGTAATTGCCACCCATGCTAACATCAAAAGATGGATTAGGTCCAGCTTGCTCAATTACTAAACCGCTTCCGGAAGTAAGAACATAAACAGTACTATAGCCAGATGGTATCATGGCATTTCCATCAGGTGTAGCTGTTAATGTTGCAATGCTACCAATACCACAAACGGTATCGGTATTTGCAGTTATTGTACCAGCATCCGGACTAGAAACCCAAATTGGTGCACCTGCAACATCTAAAGATGCACAAATACTTCCACCACCTTGAGTTAATAAGCCATTTACATCAACCCCTGTGGTTGTACCAAAAACTACTGTTGTTAAATCAAGTGTTGTGGCATCATAAACTAAATTATGAATAGTATATAAACCATTGGAAGTAACATTGAAGCTAGGTGTTGCATTAACTTGCTCTATCACTAAACCGGTTCCACTTGTTAGTACATAAATGTTTGAATATCCCGGTGGAATAAAATCATCTCCATTTGCAGTTGCATCAATCATGGCATTTCCATTCATGCTGCACACTGAACTGGAGTTAGCAGTTAATGTACCCGCATCCGGTGCATTTCTTTGAACTACCACATAATTAGATGATAAATCAAATGCGCCATCGGTTAAAGCACCAAATCCCAATACTGTGTCACCAACACTTACTAGAACATTACCTGTAAAAGATAATCCCCATACCCAGCATTCTCCTTGTCCGGCTCCATCAAAATCTAAATTGCCATCTAAGCTAAGACCTAAAATTTCAGTTGCTGAAGAAGTTATTACATAGGCATAATTGCAAGTGCTCATACCATTGTTACTCATTGTAAATGGATCTGCAAATCCATCCCCTGCACATATACTTAATGTATCGCCTAAATTTGATGTCACCATTCCGGCATCTACCATGCAAACAGTTATTGGTGCACCTGCAACATCCAATGCTGCACAGATGGTTCCACCACCTTGAACGAGTAAACCGTTTACATCAACCCCGGTAGTTGTTCCAAATACAACTGTAGTTAAGTCTAAAGTTGCTGGGTCATAAATTAAAGTGTGTATTGTATATAAACCAGTAGTGTTAACAGTAAAATCTGGTGTAGCATTTACCTGCTCAATTACAAGACCTGTGCCCGATGTAAGAACATATATAGATGAGTATCCTGCCGGTATAACAGGCACATTTATTTGGGTTGCACTAATCATTACACTTCCCCCCATTAATCCTACAGGACTAGCATCGGCCATTAAGCTACCGGCTCCTGCTAGGCAAGAATTACTGGTTATTGTATAATCCTCTACTTCGCCATTGCTAATATTTCCACAGGGCTTTGGCTGCCCAAATAAACTCATGGATACACGCATTGTAGTTGTACCACTAAAGTTACTTGGAATAGTAATGCTGGAATTAGTAGTTCCATTTCCTCTTTTCTTAACTACCATCTCTCCTGCATCATCAAAATCACCATCATTGTTAAAATCTATCCATACTTTCCATTTATTTTTTTTGAATGTAAATGGAAACTGGTTTGCAGCATCTAGTTTGATAGTGTAAGTGTTACCGGGTATTACGCTGGTGGAAAGATTTGTGAAATCTGCATATCCACCATTGTCCCCACTGGTGTTCATAATGTTTTCAAAAATTACCTCATCTATGTAACTGTAATTTGTGCTGTTTCCACTTGAGCTACAATACTGAGCGAAGGAGTTAAAATTAAATCCTAGTGATAGAATGGTTGATAGAGCTCCTATCATGAACCATTTCAATTTGGCGTTGGGTTTGTGATTTGTTTTCATAAAAAATAGTGTTTAATGTTTATTTATAAAAGTTCAACAAAATAAAATGCAATTTGGTTTTCCAATTATGAAAAAAATATTCA
>JABDLV010000264.1 GCA_013001815.1 Bacteroidia bacterium | reverse complement strand
TATTAGCACTGTATATGCTTACAATAATTTAACTAGTTTTTATAAAGTTATACCCTTAGACAATAGTTCAGATTTTATTTTATTATCAAAATCCAGCTCAACCATTCTAATATACAGGGTTAGCTCATTAGGATTAATTATTTGGGCAAAGGAATATAGTCTTGGCTCATTGCGGTTTCCTGAAATTTGTAAAGGATTAAGTAACGAATTTTACGTTTCATCTTGGGTAACCACAGTAGGTAGTATATCGGATGATTTATTAATATTCATGATTGATGAAAATGGAAATATTCTATGGTCAAAATCATTTGATGATTTAGATGATCAAATGAATGACATGGCTTGCAAAAGATCAGGTGAGTTGGTTGTTGCCGGAGGAATACATTCAGGAGTAAAAGATCAGTTTTTACTTGAGATAGATGAAAATGGAAACGTAACAAATATGGATCGGCATGTTTCTACTCTATCTGTTTACGAAGAAGCGTTGGCAATTGATATTAACAGTGCTAATGAAATCTATATAGGTGGTCATGCATCTATTAATAGCTCTGCAGATGCCTTTATTTCTAAACTAGATCAAAACTTTAATACCATTTGGTCTACAATAATTACCATGCCGGGTCCAAACACGGTAGTATCAATTACATCAGACGCAGCTGGCAACAGTTATGTTTCATACTACTTTACAGTATCTCCTGGAAATGACCGACCGGGAATTACTAAACTTGATGCTCAAGGAAATCATTTATGGAGCAAGGCATTACCTCAAAACAAACGTTCTGAATTATCAATTAAATCAAATATTCTATCTGAACAACTATTGCTATATGGTACGGTTGTAAACCATTCCAATGGCTTTGGAAACATTGATGCATATCTTGCATTTCAAGACACATCACTCTCCGGCTGCATTGATTCAATTATTCAACCGGCAATTACCTCACAACCTTGGCTAGAATATGATTGGATAGCAACAGAAACTACTGTTACTTTGAATACAATTACCGTCACAGATTCAGTTTTTATTCCGAATTTTAATTCAACTGTTTCTTGCGATACGTGTTTTATTATTACAGTACCACCTATTAATAATTCGATTTCGTTAATTGGAAATGATTCAATATGTCAAGGTGATTCTACCAGACTTGAATCCATTTACGTTTCATCTTACTCCTATCAATGGTTAAAATATGGCATACCCATATCAGGGGCTACTCAATCATATTACTATGCTAAAAAAACGGGTAATTATAAAGTTCGTATAACGGATCAATTTGGAAATACTAGCACCTCAGGAAAAATTAGTGTACGAAAAATAGTGCCTCAAGCAAGTATCACTGCCTTAGGTCCTACTGTCTTTTGTTCAGGTGATAATGTTATACTACAAGCAAACCCTGGAAGCGGATATTCTTATTCATGGTATAAGTCTGGAAATGTGATACCTGGAGCTGCAAGTCAACTCTATACAGCATCAAAAAAGGGTAAGCATAAAGTACTTATTACCGATAATATTGGGTGCCAGAACTTTTCTAACAAAATTACAATTAACAAATATCCTTCTCCTTCAGTTAGTATAAATTTGCAAGGCACCATTTCCATTTGCCAGGGTTCTAACATTACACTAACTGCAATACCAACTAGTGGAATCCCACCTTATACTTATCAATGGAAGCGATACAAAAATATTTTACCCGGTGCTAATTCACAATCATACACTACTTCAAAAATTGGCAATTACAAGGTTACTGTAACTGATAATAATTCTTGCTCCAGAACAACTCCAATTGCAACTAAAATTGTGAAAATAGCATGCCCTTCTAAAATTTCAAATGAATCAACACTTCTTGTTTATCCAAATCCTGTCAAAGATTTAGCAAAAATTCAATACTCTATAGATGAACCCAGTTTTGTGATTTTGTGTATTTATGATGTACTAGGAAATAAAATAGAAGAGATTGTAAATTCAAATCAAGACAGAGGAGATTTTGTGTATCAATGGGACTCAAAAAATCAATCAGCCGGATTGTATTTTATTTCATTACAGGTGAATGACAAAAAAGTCAGTACCAAACTCACGCTGATGAAATAAATAGATAAAAAGCACATTCTTAATAAGGAACCCTGCTCAAAAGGCGGGGTTTTTTCTTATTTTAGATTTTGTTATTAGGGCCCAAATGAAAACTCCAATTTATTTAGATTATAATGCAACAACACCGGTACACTCAGAGGTGCTGGAAGCAATGCTACCCTATTTCTCAAATAAATTTGCCAATGCTGCAAGCAAATCACATACGTTTGGGTTAAGTGCAGATAAAGTAGTTGAAAACGCACGCAAACAAATTGCCACAAGTATAAATGCTGTTGCACAAGAAATTGTTTTTACTTCCGGTTCAACTGAAGCAATTAATCTTGCCATTAAAGGGGTAGCAGAAAAATATAAAAGCAAGGGCAATCATATTATTACGGTTAAAACTGAACACAAAGCTGTTTTAGATACCTGCAAATACTTAGAAGAAAATAATTACAGGGTTATTTATTTAAATGTTGATGAAAATGGATTAATCAACTTAGATGACTTAAAAAAAGAACTAAATGATGAAACCATTTTAGTTTGTGTAATGCTAGCCAATAATGAAACGGGTGTAATTCAACCAATGAAAGAGATTGCAGAAATAGTGCATAAAAATAATTCCATATTAATGAGTGATGCAACTCAGGCAATTGGCAAAACCAATGTCGATGTGCAAGAACTAGGAATTGATTTAATGTGTTTATCTGCCCATAAATTTTACGGACCAAAAGGAAGTGGTGCGCTGTACATTAGAAGAAAAAACCCAAGAGTAAGTTTAAGTCCACAAATACATGGTGGCGGTCACGAAAATAGTTTGCGTTCCGGTACTTTAAACATTCCGGCTATTGTTGGATTAGGAAAAGCCATTGAGTTGAGTGCTGTTATTACTGAATGGCAACAAAGTAAAACCAAAAAACTAAGAGACTATTTGGAATCTACCTTGTTAAAAGAAGTTGAAGAAATAAAAATCATAGGAGCTTCGACAGAAAGATTACCAAACACCTCAAATATTCAGTTTCCAATCAAAAGCAATACCTTAATTAAAAAAATGATGGATGTTGCTGTTTCCACCGGTTCTGCATGCACCAGTGCAAAGCCTGAACCTTCACATGTACTGTTGTCCATGGGACTTAGCAAAGAAGAAGCAGACAAATGCATACGCTTTAGTTTGGGAATAAAAACTACTAAAGAAGAACTGGATTATACAATAGAAAAAATTAAAAAAATAATTACTGAAAATTCAGTTCTCTCATAAATTACACAATGGCAAAAAAAGAAAAGAAATTATTTTTATTGGATGCACTGGCTCTTATATACAGAGCGTATTATGCCTTCATTAAAAATCCAAGAGTTAACTCACAAGGCTTAAACACCTCTGCAATGTTTGGTTTTACAAATACTCTGCTCGATGTGTTGAATAAAGAAAACCCCTCGCACATAGCTGTTTGCTTTGATACAATGGAGCCCACTGTTAGGCATGATGAAGAGGAATACGAAGGAATAGATTATAAAGGCAATCGTGAGTCCATGCCTGAGGATATTGTGGAGTCTATTCCATATATAAAAGAAATTATAGAAGCATTTAATATTCCTGTAATTGAATCGGATGGGTATGAAGCGGATGATGTAATAGGAACCTTGGCTAAGAAAGCGGAGAAAAAAGGATACGAAGTTTATATGATGACTCCGGATAAAGATTTTGGTCAGCTGGTTTCTGATAAAGTGTTTATGTATAAGCCTGCTCGCTTTGGAAATAGTGCAGAAGTATGGGGAGTAAAAGAAGTTTGCGACAAGTTTAAGATTAAACGAGTAGATCAAGTAATTGATATGCTTGGTTTATGGGGAGATAGTGTAGACAATATACCCGGAGTACCCGGGGTAGGAGAAAAAACAGCACAAAAACTATTGGGTGAATATGATACGGTAGAAGGCGTGATTGAAAATGCCGACAAGCTGAAAGGAAAGCTGGCGGAGAAAGTAAGAGACAACGCAAAGCAAGCTTTAATGTCAAAAGAACTGGCTACTATTATTATTGATGCACCGGTGGAATTTAATGCAAAAGAATTAGAAGTAGAAAAACCCGATGAAGATGCACTGAAAGAATTGTTTAAAGAGTTGGAGTTTAGAACCATGGCCAAACGAATTTTTGGTGAAGAATCGGCAGCCAGCACAAACGGCACAGCCAAAAAAGCAAAGCATGAAGCCACCCAACAAAATTTATTTGAGCAGAAAGACATTGTGGAAGAAGATTTGGGCACGCTTCATGATGTAAAACATAAATACACCGCAGTTACTTCTGCTGCAGAACAGAAAAAACTGGCAAATGATTTAGCTAAAGAAGAGTGGATTTGTTTTGACACCGAAACAACCGGTTTAGATGTAAATACTGCGGAATTGGTAGGCCTTGCATTCAGCATTAAAAAGAAACAAGGGTTTTATGTTCCTGTTCCTGAAAATAAAAAAGAAGCACAAGCAGTTGTTGAGATTTTCAGGCCACTGTTTGAAAACAAAAAGGTTGGAAAAATTGGCCAAAACATTAAATACGACATCATGATGTTGAGATGGTATGATGTAGAAGTAAAAGGTGAAATCTTTGATACCATGTTAGCTCATTATTTAATTGAGCCCGACTCTCGTCATAACATGAACATACTTGCAGAAAATTATTTGAACTATAGTCCGGTGAAAATTGAAACGCTGATTGGTAAAAAAGGAAAGAACCAAAAAAGCATGCGTGATGTGCCATTAGAAGATATTACAGAGTATGCCGTTGAGGATGCAGACATAACATGGCAGCTAAAACCTCCATTAGAAAAAGAACTGAAAGCAGATAAACTAACCTCTTTATTTAATGAAGTGGAAATGCCATTGGTAAATGTATTGGCAGACATGGAATTGGAAGGAGTGAAAGTAGATGAGAAAACACTGAACGAATTCTCTGGTGAATTAGGAAAAGACATCAAAGGCTTAGAAAAAAATATTTATAAAAATGCAGGAGAAGAATTTAACATTGCATCTCCAAAACAACTGGGTGAAATATTATTTAAAAAATTAGAACTAGACCCAAAAGCAAAAAAAACAAAGACAGGTCAGTTTGCAACAGGCGAAGATATATTAACACGACTTGCACCGAAACATAAAATAATTCAACACATTTTAGACTTTAGACAACTCAACAAATTAAAGAACACCTATGTAGATACTTTGCCTGAAATGATTAATCCAAAAACAGGCAGAGTGCACACATCCTTTAACCAGGCTGTTGCAGCAACCGGCAGATTAAGTTCACAGCATCCGAATCTACAGAACATTCCTATCCGAACAGAGAAAGGAAGAGAAGTCAGAAAAGCGTTTGTTCCTCGTAATAAAGATTACACTCTGCTTTCAGCAGACTACTCACAAATTGAGTTAAGAATTATAGCACACTTAAGTGAAGACAAAAGCATGATTAGTGCTTTTAAAGATAAGCTGGATATCCATGCAGCCACTGCAGCAAAAGTATATGAAGTAGATTACGATAAAGTTACTTCTGACATGCGTAGGAATGCTAAGATGGTCAACTTTGGAATTATTTATGGAATCAGTGCCTTCGGTTTGTCACAACGATTGGATATACCAAGAAAAGAAGCAGCAGAAATTATTGACTCTTACTTTACACAATACCCAAACATTAAAAAGTACATGGATAAAAACATTTCTATTGCTCAGGAGCAAGGCTATGTTGAAACCATGTTAAAGCGCAGAAGGTATTTAAGAGATATTAATTCGGGCAACGCAGTAGTACGTGGTTTTGCAGAACGAAATGCCATAAATGCACCTATACAAGGTTCTGCTGCAGACATGATTAAAATTGCAATGATTAACATTCATGCAGAAATGAAAAAGAAGAAATTGGAAAGCAAAATGATATTGCAAGTGCATGATGAATTGGTGGTGGATGTTAATAAATCTGAATTAGACACCGTACAACCCATTATTACTAAGCTAATGCAAAATGCAATGAAGCTTAAAGTGCCTTTAGATGTTGAATCAGGTACAGGGAACAATTGGCTGGAAGCACATTAATAATATAAATGGGCGCTATACTTCAACAACCCGATATCAATAATCTAGTTTTTCTGCATATACCAAAATGTGCGGGCTCTACTTTTTTATTTATTCTCAATCATCAGTATAAAAAACTACCGCGGTTTGATGTTGCACAAACTGCACCGAATAAATCTAACGAGCAATTGTTAAGTGAACTATCGGAAGTTGAGAGAGAGAAAATTCATTTAATACGTGGACATGTTTTGTTTAAAATACATAAGCACCTAATTGGCACAACTAAATACATTACATTTTTAAGACATCCCGTAAGTAGGGTTGTATCGCTCTATCATTTTATGAAAAATACTCCGCAAAACAGATTGTACCCTGTTA
>JABDLV010000171.1 GCA_013001815.1 Bacteroidia bacterium | reverse complement strand
AATGCATACACATCACTAATTTGATGTTCATTTGGTTTCACTACTAAAAACTGATAGATAATATGAGGTGTATTTGATTTCAGTTTCTTTTTCCACTCTACCACCTTCTTGGTTCCGTCAATTACTTTTTGCAGTTTACCCCCTACACGGTAACTCTGGTAAGTGTCTTGTGTGGTTCCGTCAATGGAAATGATTAATCGGTCTAACCCGGAATCAATAATCTCTTTTGCTTTTTCATCATTTATATAGTGCGCATTTGTAGAGGTAGCAGTGTAAATTTTATTTTGATTGGCATATGAAACCATTTCTAAAAAATGCGGATTTAAAAAAGGTTCTCCTTGAAAATACAAGGTTAAGTACCACAAATGATTTTTAGATCCATCAATAAAACTTTTATAGAAATTAAGATCGGCCATACCTGTTGGTCTGCTAAATTGTCGCAAGCCGCTTGGGCACTCCGGACAACGCAAGTTGCATGATGTAGTGGGTTCAAATGACATACTTACCGGTAATCCCCAGTGCGTATTTTTATTAAACCACTTAGAATAATAATAACTACCGGTAATCTTAATTGAATTAGCAATTTTGCCGGGTGTTAGTTTTCCCAGCATATTTAATTTGTCGTATGTTTTTGCCTTTAACAGCATTAATTCAAATATTGTCTATTTCGTAAAATCAAACTTTCCGCATTTTCTCGAAAGACAAAGCCCGTTCGCATAATAATGTCCATATCAGAAGGAAAGGGCACCTGATTCGCTTTCAGCAAATCTTCTGTTTTTTTATCTAGCGCTCGTTTATCGCCTATGGCCGTTGCCCATCGGTGTTCAAAATACGATTCAGAAGTTAAAGGTTCTGATCGCATCAGTTGCTTAGAGTTTGTATTAATGTAATCCAATGTACCGGTAAGCACTGCGCCTTTTCTCATATTGAATTCTTTAATAAGACACGATATGGTCACCACTTTATCTTGTTTCACATCATTGCCTAATGAGTCTTTCAATACATTGCCATTGTCATCTAATACATATTCCCATCCATCAACGATTTCTTTTGTTTTGGTGTATTGTGTTTCTTTTACTTGCTCCGGACTCACATCTATCACTTTTAAATTGATGATTACGTTGTAATCATAATTCATGGATGTATCTACATTGGTATCATAAGCTATCCAATCTCTGTTAATCTCATTAAGATTTAATTTTTTAATCTCATCAAAAAATTCTTTCGGGACCACAGAAAGCGAATTATTTTCAAGCGTAACAATAACATGGGTTGTACCCAGCCACAGTGCTTGATTCATTAATTTATTTGTGTTTTTATAATTGTTATAATACACATTCACCTGTTTCAGTTCTTCATAGGCTTTACGTGCATCCGTTTTATTTCCTGTACTTAATAATTTCTCAGCATTCGCATAGGCATATTCAGCAGCTTGCTTTTTAGCTTGTATTAATTCATCATCTGTGTCAATAAAATTGAACTGAACAATACGGCCTGCTTCTTTTTTTACTTGCAGTCGTGGCAATGTTTTTACCAATTGCTGTCGCGATTTTATAGAAGCATATAATCTATAAATCTCATCCCAGTTATCCGGATTTCCTTCCTTTTTTAAGAAGGTGATGCGATCCATATTTTGTTGATTGGCTTTTGCAAAGGCCTCTTCTAAAATTGCAATCTGCTTTTGCTTATTGGGTTTTTTGCGCAGCTTTTTGCTGGAATACCTCACGGCACTATTAAAATCACCTCTTTTTAGCGCTTGCTTAGAACTACTGCAAGAGCTTAAAATGAAACATAATAGCGAAACGAAAACAAGTAAATTACGTACCATATGACTCTGTCTTTAAATGAAAATTAGTAAATAAATTAGTACGTTTTTGGCTGGCTTTTAGATTTTGAATTTCATGCTAATATCGGCTGAAACCCTTTTAAATTGTTAATTTTACGCGATTATAATAGTTCATGTTTCGACACATAGCCAGCTTCATTCTTCGTAATCGCCCGGGACTTTTGGTCTTTATGGCCTTAGCAACAGCTTTTTTTGGCTATCACGCTACCAAGATAGAACTATCCTATGACTTCGCTAAAATTCTTCCTTCTAATGATAAAGACATCATAGCCTACGAGAGGTTTAAAGAAATATATGGGGAAGATAGCCGTGTGGTGGTTATGGGCGTAAAGGATGAGAACTTTTTTGAGCTAGATAAATTTAATGATTGGTTCCAATTAGGCAATGATATTAAAAACATTGATGGGGTAGATGGCGTGCTTTCTCCCGCTCACTTATATACGCTCAGCAAAAATTCAAAAGAGAAAAAGTTTGATGTAAATGAAATTCAAACAGAATTGCTCACTTCGCAAATCCAGGTTGACAATATTAAGGAACAATTAAGTGAGTTGCGATTTTACAATGACATTTTATGGAATAAGGATGCTGATGTGTATGTGATGGCAATAACCATTGGTAAAGATGTATTGAACACAGGTGGGCGAATAAAAATTATTGATGAGGTAAAAAAAGTAGCACTTGAATACGGGAAAAAGAATAATGCAGAAATTCATTTTTCAGGTTTGCCATTTATACGTACTGCAGTTACCTCAAAAGTAATTGATGAGCTTAAACTGTTCTTGTTTCTGGGTTTCCTGGTTACAACCATTATTCTTTGGATATTCTTTCGTTCCGTTAACGCAGTATTGTATCCAATTTTTGTTGTATCCATTGCGGTAGTATGGTCGCTTGGACTATTAGGATTGCTTGGTTTTAAAATTACCATGTTAACCGGTTTAATTCCAACACTCATAATAATTATTGGTATTCCAAATTCTATTCTCTTGCTAAACAAGTATCAGAATGAGTATAGAATTCATAGCAACAAAATAAAGGCACTGCAAAGAACCATACAGAATATTGGCTTCACCACATTTGTTGCCAATATTACTACGGCCATTGGGTTTGGTGTATTTTACTTTACAAAGAGTAATATTTTAATGGAGTTTGGTTTAATTGCCGCACTCAATATTATGGCAACCTATGCCATATCACTCATTTTAATACCCATTATCTTTTCCTA
>JABDLV010000239.1 GCA_013001815.1 Bacteroidia bacterium | reverse complement strand
CTGTACACAACTCAGAAATGACCATTCTTGAAAATGAATATGCTAAAAACCACAATAAGCAAAAACAGAATGCAGCTATATTTATTGATGCACATAGAAACAATGACACTCAATTGAAAGACATTTCGGTAGAAAATATCAAAGAAAACATTCGCACCGGTGAACAAATTAGATCAAGAGTAAAAGAATTAGTAGTGCTTGCTGATGAAAAAAATGAAGAAAAAGATCATGATTTTGTCTTTATCACTTTTATCATGAACTATTTGCCAAAAGGATTAATTGGATTGCTTATTGCAGTAATGTTTTCTGCTGCAATGTCGTCTACATCTGCGGAGCTTAATTCATTAGCATCTACTACCACGATAGATTTTTATAAAAGAGCAATCAATAAAACCGCTACAGACACCCAATATTTAAACTGGTCTAAAGTATTTACACTGGGCTGGGGTATTCTGGCTATTGCATTTGCTATGATGGCTGAACTATTTGATAATTTAGTAGAAGCGGTTAATATACTTGGCTCATTAGTCTATGGTACCATTCTTGGAATTTTCCTGGTATCATTCTTCTTTAAATGGATAAAAGGGAATGCAGTTTTTATTTCTGCAATAATCAGTCAAATCATTATTATTATTATTCACTGGCAAACAACAATTGGCAATATTGAAATTGCTTACCTATGGTACAATTTACTTGCACCTGCAATTGTAATCTTCTTAAGCATAATCTTTCAACGAATTCTTAAAAAAGATATGGCATAAAAAAATCCCGCACTATGGCGGGATTTCATTTCTTTGATTTTATTATTTACATCTTACTCCACTCTTCTATTGATTTCTTGTTCATTCTTGGATAAGATTTATTTCCTGCCTCTTCCGCAAGTTGAGTTGATAGTTCCGCAGTTTTAATAGCACCTTTATAGTCTTTCATCTTCGCTTGAATTTGTGCTTTTAAACGCATCATCCAAAACTTTTGCTCCTTCTCTTGAGCTTTATCAACCCATGTTAATGCTTTATCTAAGTCCTTATCTGTATTATAATAATAACGAGCAGCATCAAAATAAGTTCTTGCAGATATGCCAGCCATCTTCGTTTCAATTTCCTTCATCACTTTAGTCTCAACATCTGTACCTACAGTAAAAGCAACTCTGGTGTTTTCCCAATCTAATTGCACTTCAGCATTGTCAGATTTTACATTTGCCACATTAATAGTCATTGTTTCCACTTTAGAAGTTAAACGCTGAGGCTTCACTTTAAAACGCATTGCGTCTTCTTCTAATTTATAATCATCTCCACCGGTTCCCCAATAGCTCAAGTTTTTGTGAAGTACAACTTCCCACTCAGTCTCACCAGGAATCATATATAATGCATATTTACCTTTTTCAATATCGCTCCCGTTGATTGTAGCATCATCAGTAAACTCAATTTTTGTTGAAGCATTTGCCCCGGTTCTCCACATTTCTCCGTAAGGAACCAACTCACCATAAATTTTTCTATCCTTAACACCGGGACGAGAATATTCTATGTTAATAGTCATTAACCCAACATCTTGAGAAATTTTTCCTTTCGGACTTGGTGCCGGAGTTTTTAATTGCGCGTTAGCTATGTCGATTTGCCCTATAACAAAGGCAAACATAATACATAATGTAAACAGTACTTTTTTCATAATTTTTATTTTAATCTTTAGGTTTAATTTGAGCTCCGAAGATATAAATAATTAAATTTAGCACGTACAATTATTGAACTACAAACAAGTAGATGCCCAAAATATCCACCATTCATAAATCAATCAACAGAGCAGCAAATAATGCTCATGTAACCAGCCAGGATATTAATACGCTTAAATGGGTAATCTTTTCTGATCATCATCGTGGACAAAGAGATGGCGCGGATGACTTTTTAACCTGTGAAAAAGCATATATCAAAGCCCTAAATTATTATTATGAAAATGGATACACACTGTTATTGCTTGGTGATGTGGAAGAATTTTGGGAAAATCCATTAACAATGGTACTTCAGAAGTACAACAACATTTTAGAATTGGAAAAAAAATTCTTTAATGATGGAAGACTGCTTCGGATATGGGGAAATCATGATGACGTTTGGAGATACAAGTCAACCATTGCCAAGCATCTTAATTTTATATTTCCTCAAATCATTGCACACGAAGCAATTAATTTAAAACTGGTTGATGACGATAAACCTGTTGGAGAAATATTATTCATTCACGGACATCAGGGCACACTCGCAAGTGAACGTTGGGCATGGTTATCAAAAATATTTGTAAAAATCTTTTGGAGAAACCTTCAGAGAATTTTCAAATTTCCATTATCAACACCATCCAATTCTATTAGCCTAAAATCAGATCACGATCATGCCATGTATGAATGGGCAGCAGCTAAACAAAATTCAATTATAATTTGCGGCCACACCCACCAACCTGTGTTTATGTCTCATACACATATTGATGAACTCATGCTGACTAAAAAAGAAATTATGATGGATGATACAATGGACAGAGACCTGAAAAATGAAAAACTGGAAGAAATTGACAAAGTAATTGAAGGCTTGCAAAAAGACGGAGTACTTTATAACACGGATTTAGAACATAGAAAACCCTGCTATTTCAATTCCGGTTGTTGTTCTTTTTCGGATGGCGATATTACCGGATTAGAAATTGTTGAAAATGAAATCAAGTTGATAAAGTGGAATTTGCACAGAAACGAGGCCCAATTAAAAAAGAAAAATAAATTAAGCAGCGTTATAAATGCATTAGATTAATCATAATGCTGATGAAAATCCAC
>JABDLV010000221.1 GCA_013001815.1 Bacteroidia bacterium | reverse complement strand
GGTTTTTAGAAAAGTACCTAAAGTAAAAGTTGAGGTCGCGAGCGGATTCGAACCGCTGTACAAGGTTTTGCAGACCTCTGCCTAACCGCTCGGCCACACGACCTTAACTGTGGCGCAAATTACTAATAATTTAGCATGATTTGATTAATTTTTATCTCTTATTAATAAACAAGAACCGGAAAAATACTGTAAGATTTTAAGAAGAATATTTTTAGCTGTACTCTAATTTAATTTTGCTCTGTGCAATATTTCCATTTACCGGTGGATTAATTTTGGTAACGACTATAGTTAACTTTTTTATTCCACTCATTTCGTTTCTTATTGCATTTGCAATTCTACCGGCAACATGTTCAATTAGTTTTGATGGAATGTCCATTTCCTTTTTTGCCAAATTATAAATTGTAGTGTAATCAAAAGTGTTTTTGAGTTCATCTTCTTGCACAGAAGTTTTAAAATCTCCTACAACATCAACATCAACAATATATTCAGAACCAATTTTGGTTTCTTCAGGTAAGCAACCATGGTACGCGTAGAACTGTATTCCCTGCACGGACAGAACTCCGCTTTTTAGCTTTAAATCAGATTTAGCCATTTACCTCAACAGATTGTAAAGCAATTTGTAATCTATTCGTAACTTCTTCTTTACCAATTACTTCAAAGGTTTCGAATAATGATGGACCTGCAGATTTTCCCGTAATTAGCGTTCTTAAAAGTTGCATATATCCACCGGGATTAAAACTGTTTTGCTCAGCACAGTTTTTATAAGCAGCTTCTATTTTTTCAGCACTCCAATCTTCTAACTCACTCCAAGTATTGATTACATTTTCAACATCATTGGGTGTAGTATCCTTCCATTTTTTTCTTAATACTTTTTGATCGTAGTCTTTTGGTTTATTAAAAAAGTATGATCCCTGTTCCCAAAAGTCAGAAACAAAAGTTGTTTTCTCTTGAAGCAGTGCAATCACTTTTAAAACGAACTCATCATTTGAAGTAATATTATTGTTACCCAAAATACTTTTAAAAGAGGTTAAAAATTCTTCCGGTTTTTTTAATCTTATGTGCTGTTGATTAAACCACAATGCTTTTTCATAATTGAATTTTGCTCCAGCTTTACCTACTCTTTCAATGCTGAACAATTCAATTAATTGCTCTATACTAAACAGTTCCTCATTGTTTCCCGGATTCCAACCTAATAATGCCAATAGATTGACAAAAGCCTCTGCTAAAAAGCCTCTTTCTTTATAACCAGATGATGATTCACCAGTTTTTGGGTCAGTCCAGTTTAAAGGAAATACCGGAAAGCCTAAACGGTCTCCATCTCGTTTACTCAATTTACCATTACCATCAGGTTTTAGTATTAATGGCAAATGGGCAAACTCGGGCATTTCATTTTCCCAGCCTAAAAATTTATAAAGTAAAACATGTAAAGGTGCACTAGGCAACCACTCTTCTCCTCTAATTACATGTGTGATTTTCATTAAGTAGTCATCCACTACATTTGCTAAATGATAAGTTGGCATTCCATCAGATTTGAAAAGTACTTTATCATCTAACTGATTGCTGTTAACCACAACCCATCCCCTAACTTGGTCATTTACTTTTACCTCTTCATTACGTGGAATTTTTATTCTAATAACATAAGGAACTCCATCATTCAATCTTTTTACTACCTCATCCTCACTTAGTGCCAATGAGTTTTGCATGTGTTCTCTACTTATGTGGTCATATTGTGGTGATGCAACACCTGCTGCCTTCATGCGCTCACGCATAGCATTCAAGTCATCCGGTGTGTCAAATGCATAATATGCGTGTCCAGATTTAATGAGCTGATCTGCATATTGTCGGTACATGGCTTTTCTTTCAGATTGTCTGTACGGACCAAAATCACCACCTACGTGTGGGCCTTCATCAAACTGAATGTTACACCATTCCAGTGCTTTAATTATATAGTCCTCAGCACCTTGTACATATCTTGTTTGGTCGGTATCTTCAACTCTAAGAATAAAATCGCCTTTCAATTTTTTAACAAACAAATAATTGAACAATGCGGTTCTTACTCCACCCATATGTAAAGGCCCCGTAGGGCTAGGTGCAAATCTTACTCTTACTTTACTCATTCTATAAAATTAGCCTGCAAAGGTAAATAATAATAAAGGCTGACAATAATATAATGTTGAAAGAGAATAAGATCTTAAATTATTACACACATAGTTATAAACGCAATTACTGCTATTTAAAATTTTGATTAACAGGAATTTGCACAAATTGCTTAAAGTAAAACACTAATACATAATCAATTAGCAGGGCGTTTTAGCAGAAGTTGGGCTCTTTTAATTGATATATTCGGATATCACTAACCAATACATAAAATATTATGAATAAATTTTACGTAAGTGTTCTGAGTATATTTTTATTGTTAGCTGCATCCACTATGTATGCACAAAAAGGCACAGTAAAAGGAGTTGTAAAAAGCGGGGCAGAACTATTGCCTGGTGCTACAGTTATAGTTTCTGGAACTCAAACTGGAACTACAACAAACATTGATGGCGAGTACAGTTTGAATCTAGCACCTGGAAAACAAACAATTGAGGCCAGATACATTGGGTTTGAAACTGTGACAAAAGAAGTTAATGTAGCTTCAGGACAAACCGTATCGCTAGATTTTGAACTTTCGAGAGGATTGGGATTGACCGAAGTTGTTATTATAGGTTCAAGGGGAGCCCCGAGAACTAAATTGGAAACTATGGTACCGGTGGATGTTATCGGAGTGAAAGAATTAGAGACGACTGCGCAAGCAGACCTGAGTCAAATACTTCAGTATGTAGCTCCATCATTTCATAGTACCCCACAAACAATTTCAGATGGTACCGATCATATTGATCCTGCTGCATTAAGAGGGTTAGGACCAGACCAAACTTTGGTTTTAATTAATGGTAAAAGAAGACACACTTCAGCACTATTAAATGTTAATGGTACAGTTGGAAGAGGTTCTGTAGGAACTGATTTAAATGCAATTCCTGCAGCAGCAATAAAAAGAATTGAAATCTTGAGAGATGGTGCAGCTGCACAGTATGGTTCTGATGCCATAGCGGGTGTAATTAATATTGTTTTAAAAGAAAACACTAATCTGGTGAGCTTTGATGTGCAAACAGGTGTTACTGCACCAAATGCTTTTGATGGACCAGGCAATGCTGCAGGTAGTGTACCAGATTCGTTGATTCCTGACTTTAACGCAGATGGTGAGATGTATCAAATAGCATCTAACTTTGGATTTGATGTTGGTGATGAAGGTGGATTTGTAAATGTTACACTTTCTTATACTGACAGAGCATCTACAAATAGAAGTGGAAATTATACTGGTTCTATTTATCCTGCGGGATATGATGATGCACTTTCTAGCGCTGATTTCTTTTCACTGGTGCAAGATGAAACCGGTTTTGCAGACCAACAAGTAATGGAAATTGGTAATTCAGCTATTCGCAATGCCGGTGCATATTTAAATACTTCTTATCCATTATCAAATAATGCAGAACTATATGGAATGCTTGGGTTCAACTACAAAAACGGTATTGCCAGAGGGTTTTATCGGTTTCCTTCTTCTCAAGATAGGGTAGTTCCACAATTATATCCACATGGATTTTCTCCTCAAATCCATTCAGATATTACTGATAATTCATTTATTGTTGGAGCAAGAGGTATGATTGGAGAATGGCATGCGGATATGAGCCAAACCAGAGGATCAAACGAATTTCAATTCAACATTAGAAATTCAGTTAATGCATCTCTAGGTCAGGCATCACCAACACAGGCTTACGCAGGTGGATTTTCTTATGGACAAAATACCAGTAACGTAGATTTTTCTAGAACCTTTGATATAGGTGTACCGGTTAATGTTGGATTTGGTGGTGAGTTTAGATTAGAGAATTATCAGATTTTTGAGGGTGAAGAAGCCAGCTATATTGGTGGTGGTGTTTCTAATATTTGGCCAATTGGTGGCTCAACAGATACAGTGGCAGGAGCTGCTGGTATACAAGTATTCCCGGGATTTCAACCGCAAAATGCATTAGACAAAAACAGAAATAGCGTTGGTTTTTATGGAGACTTTGAGTTTGATTTGACTGATGAATTAATGTTAGGTCTGGCAGGTAGATATGAAGACTATAGTGATTTTGGTGATGACTTTAATTGGAAAGTTGCAACCAGATATATTATTCAAGAAAAGGTTACAGTTAGAGCATCTGTAAGTACTGGTTTTAGAGCTCCATCACTTCATCAAAAATATTTTAATAATTTAAGTACTCAGTTTGTAGATGACGGTTCAGGAAATCAAATACCTGTGCAAGTTGGAACATTTAATAATGAAAGTAATGTTACCAGAGCATTTGGAATTGAATCATTAAAGGCGGAGGAGTCTACTAATTTTGGAGTTGGAATCACGGCACAATTAATGGATAACTGGTCTGTAACGGCCGATTACTATAATATACAGATTGATGACAGAATTGTTCTTTCTGGAAGGTTTTCTCCCGAAGATTCATTAGCTGGAGGTGGCACAGCTGGTGATATATTGACTCCTTTAGGTGCCGGTGCTGCACAATTTTTTACGAATGCAGTTTCAACAAACACTTCCGGTTTTGATATTGTGACTTCGTATTTCAAAAACTTAGGAAAAGGAAACATCAACCTATCACTTGCTGCAAACTTTACTTCAACAGAGGTTGATAAAGATGGAGATGTTCCAAAAATTTCTACATCAGATTTGTTAGCAGGGCAAGAAGATATCTTATTCAACAGAGAAGAAGTATCTCGGATAGAAGTTGCTCAACCGCAAAGTAAAATAACCTTTACGGGTAGCTATAACATCAATGCCTTTACTGTGTTATTACGTCTAACACAGTTTGGAGAGATTGAGTATATACATCCTTCTGATGGTGATCAGGCTAACTGGGTAGCAAATGATTTTAATAATGGTGCAATAGAATCTAGAGATCAGGTATTTGATTCAAAATTGGTACCGGATATTGAATTCTCTTATGAGTTTTCAAGTAACCTAGACTGGACATTAGGAATTCATAATTTTACAAATACCTATCCTGATATGCATCAACACTCTAGCAATAATAGCTCTGGACGTTTCTTGTTTAGTAGAAGGGTTCAACAGTTTGGTGTAAGAGGAATGTTTCTGTATACAAAAATTGGATTTAACTTTTAAATCATAATAAAAGAGTTTAGGAAAGGCCCTGTTTTTTAACAGGGTCTTTTTTTGTGCTTTTATCAATAAATTGAAGCCTATTTTTTAAACTAAAAGCCCTTGTATTCGTAGTAATAATAAAGTATGCACAGCGTTATGGTTTTATGTAATTTTGTGTAATACCCCAGCTAATTCATGAACACAAGCAATAACTACGATAATCTAATAAATAAACTCGAGGAGTTTATTCGTAAATACTATAAAAATCAATTAGTTAAGGGATTGATTTATACAGTTGCATTGGTATTTGGCTCCTATTTGTTTATTACCCTATTAGAGTATTTTGCTCATATGGGTACCACGGCACGTACCATTTTCTTTTATGGATTTATTGGAGCTACTTTTTTTATACTTGGAAAATTTATAGCGATCCCACTATTTAAGCTGTACAAAATTGGAGATAGGCTTTCTCATGAGCAAGCAGCAAATATTATTGGATCTCATTTCTCCTCCGTAAGCGATAAGTTATTGAATGTATTACAGCTAAAAAATTCGGAGAAAAATGTCGGAGAAAATGTGGAATTAGTACAGGCTAGTATCAATCAAAGAATTGAAGAGTTGCAACCAGTGCCCTTTTCATCTGCAATTGATTTAAATAATAACAGGAAATATGCAAAGTATGCTATTGTTCCTTTGCTATTGTTTTTTGTTTTATTGTTTGCAGCTCCAAGTTGGATAAAAGATGGAACATCACGCTTGGTAAAACATAACAAACACTTTGAAACGCCTGCCCCATTTACGTTTAGCATACAGAACCCTGATTTAAAAGTGGTTCAGAATGAAGATTTTTTATTGAACATTAAAGTACAGGGAGAGTCAGTTCCTGATGTGGTATATATAAAAACAGAGGATGGTGATTATCGTTTAGACAAAGAGAACAACATTACTTTTTCATACTTGTTTAAGAACGTACAGAAGAGCAGTGAGTTTTATTTACATGCCAATGGATTTAATTCTACTTCTCACACTTTAGAAGCATTGCCCAATCCTCAGGTAATGAATTTCTCTATTTACTTGAATTATCCTTCTTATTTAGGAAAGGTTTCTGAAACGGTTGCAAATACAGGTGACCTTATTGTACCTTCTGGTACCAGGGCAACATGGAGTTTTTCAACGAAGAATACAGACCAACTTAGTATGGCTTTTAATGATACTACATTAAAGCCTGAACGTATTAGCAAAAATGAATATCGATTGAGTAAGCGCTTTAGAAGTAATGCGTCATATTCCTTTTCTACTTCTAATGAATTCATGAAAAGCAAAGACTCCACTAGGTATCAAATTTCAGTTATACCGGATATGTATCCAAGTATTGATGTAGAGCAGCAAGTAGATTCATTTGTAACTAAACAGGTGTATTTTAAAGGTATTATTAAAGATGATTATGGCTTTACACAATTGAAATTTGTATACAAGTTCATCAACTCGGCTACTACTCTGGCAAAGACTGACGAGGTTTTCACTGAGAATATTGAGTTTAACAAGCAGAGTAATCAAGATCAATTTTTTTACTACTGGAATTTAAATGATGTAAAAGTAGAATCTGGAGATAATCTGGAGTATTATTTTGAAGTGTGGGATAATGATGGGGTTAGCGGTCCAAAATCAAGCAGGTCAGAAACTAAATTATTTAAGGCTCCATCACTGCAAGAGCTTGCCAAAAATGCAAAGGATAAGAATGACAAGCTGAAGAAGGACATGGAGGAAAGCGCTGAAGAGTCTAAAGAATTGCAAGAAGATATTGAAGAAACATTGAAGCGCTTACTGGATAAAAAGGAAGTTGACTTTACTGATAAAAAGAAGATTGAGAACATTTTAGACCAGTTTAAGGAGCTTACCGAGAAAGTAAACAGTATGGAGCAGCAGAATAAGCAAAACCTTGAGCAGCAGCAAGAATACAAGGAAATGGACCCGGCTCTAATGGAGAAATATGAACAATTGCAAGAGTTGTTTGAAGATTTGCTTAGTGAAGAAATGAAAGAAAAAATGATGGAGCTTGAAGAGTTGTTGAGTGAATTTGAAAAGGACAAAGTACAGGACATGTTGGAAGACATGAAAATGGATAATGAGGATTTAGAAAAAGAACTGGATAGAACGCTGGAGTTATTCAAGAAATTAGAATTGGAACAGCGACTTGAAGAGCTTACCGATAATTTAGAAGACTTAGCTAAAGAGCAGGAGGAATTAGCAGAAGAAACAAAGGATGCTGAAAAAGAAGATATGGATAAGTTGAAGGAGGAGCAGGAAAAAATTGAGGAGAAGTTTGATGAATTGCAAAAAGAGAAGGAAGATATAGAAAAGGAAAATGAAGAGATGGAGTTTCCGGATGAAATGGAAGATACAGCTGAAGAAGAGGAGCAAATTGAGCAGGATATGCAAGACTCAAAAGAGCAGATGGATAAGAATAATAAGAAGAAAGCCAGTGAGAAACAGAAGGATGCAGCTGAGAAAATGCAGCAGATGGCTGGCAATATGAAGTCTAAAATGCAACAGCAGGCTCAGGAGGATAATCAGGAAGACATGGATGCCCTTAGAGCTTTGTTGGAGAATTTGATTCAGTTTTCGTTTGACCAGGAAGGATTGATGAATGAATTAAAAACGATAAATAAGAATAACCCACGATATGTTTTGCTTGCACAGGAACAGAGAAAGCTAAAAGAAGATGCTCAAGTTTTAGAAGATTCATTATTCGCGTTGAGTAAAAGAGTAGTTCAAATTCAAAGCATAGTAAACAAGGAAATCAATGCTATTAATAATAATATAGAGAAGTCAATTCTTCTGTTGCAGGATAGAAAGATTCCTCAAGCTAGAAGTGAGCAACAATTTGTAATGACCTCTACCAATAATTTGGCATTGATGTTAAGTGAGGCTTTAGAACAAATGCAACAGCAAATGGCTCAATCTATGGCCGGTAATCAACAATGTAGCAAACCCGGGGAGAAGAAGGGACCAAGTGCAGGGGATTTGAAAAAGATGCAGGAAAAGCTGAATAAGCAAATTGAAGAATTGAAGAAAGGGAATAAACCGGGAGGTAAAGAAGGAGATAAAAAAGGACAAGGAGGCCAGGGAGGAATGAGCGAATCGCTTGCAAGGATGGCTGCCCAGCAAGCAGCAATCCGCCAGCAATTGCAAAAGTTAAATCAAATGCAAAATAAGGATGGGAAGAAAACGCTGGGAGACTTGGAGAAGTTGGCGCAAGAAATGGAAGAAACGGAAACAGATTTAGTGAATAAACGAATTACACAAGAAACCTTAAAAAGGCAGCAAGACATACTTACACGGTTGTTAGAGGCAGAGAAGGCAGAGCGAGAAAGAGACCAGGATGAAAAGCGAGAAAGCAATGAGCCTGATGAGCAAATTTACCGTAACCCTTCACAGTTTGAGGAGTACAAACGACTACAAATGCGTGAAGTGGAATTGTTAAAAACTGTTCCACCATCGTTAAAAACGTTTTACAAAAACCTTGTAAATTACTACTTTC
>JABDLV010000158.1 GCA_013001815.1 Bacteroidia bacterium | reverse complement strand
TGGCACACCCAAAACCCTGTGGGTGCCGGAGGCTTTAATGCGATTTATGAAGATATTACAGCGGCAAACTTCTTTCCAATAGTTGTTAATCAATCAACAACAGTTACCGGTGCAAGCCCCGAAGCTTTTGGTTCGGTTTTCCCTTTAATACCGAATCAACCAGTTGATTGGATAAGAGCATTTAATATTGAACCAAATTTTGAATGCCTTGCAACCAATGCTTGTAATGATTTGCCCTGCAATCCCTGTGATTCAGAACTGGACGAAGATATAGCGGAAGGGAACATTCAAAACAACCCTTATACTTCAGAAACCATTTGGATGCTGCAAAGTGAATTGTATGCACGCTTAAATCGAGATAGTATTTTGTTAAATTCAGACAGCCTGTACCAGGCATTTTATGCCAATATGCAAAACGATAACATTGCCCAATTCGAAACCATTAATGAAGAATTATTGGACCTATATGAACTGGATGCAACGGTGTATACCAATTTGCAAAACAATAATAATAGTGTAGAACAACTAATGAGTCAGTTGGCAAATAAAATGGAACAAATGCAAGATGAAACACTCAGCACCCAACAATTGGCTGCACTGCAAACTGAAATTACCGGCCTGCAACAAAACATTGCCAATTTAATTGCCTATAATAATACGGCAATAGAACTGGCACAAAGCAGCCAAACGCTTACTACGGCAAATATGGAAGCAAACAATGATGCTATTGTAAGTAGCGAAACCATAGAGGTGAATACTCAGGAAGTAAATGACATTTACTTAAATACCCTTGCCGAAGGCATTACAGAATTTAGCACTTCTCAAGAAAATTCACTATTTTCAATAGCTAATCAATGCCCATTAGAAGGAGGTGCCGCAGTTTTTATGGCACGTTCTATGTATTATTTAATTGATCGAACAGCCCATTACGATGACCGATGGTTATGCTTGCAAGAAGGAATAATATTAAGAGAGCAGAACGTTGATATATCATCAAATAACTTTAACGTGTATCCAAACCCGGCCAATAATGAATTAACAGTTACTTATAGCATCGAGGAGGAAGAAACAACAATATTTGAGTTATATGATGGTATTGGAAAAAAACTAATCCGTTCAACTTTAGATAAAAATGACAACACGATTATTATAGATGTTAGCAATATAAAAAATGGCATCTATTTTTATAAGATTGTAAGCAATAATAAAAATGTAAAAAACGGAAAAATTATAATTTCTCGTTAAGAAGTAGGTTACAAATAAATGTTGTAACTTTAAAAAGAGATGCGACAAATTATTCTTTTATTGTTTTTAATATTTTTGTTGCAACCAGATATTATATATTCTCAAGGAATAAAAAATATCTGGTTGACTGGTTATGAAAGCCAATACGGTGATCCAAATTTTGGCGAAAGTACAATCAACTTTTTATCAGGTAGTGCCACAGTTTCATCTAACTCTTTAGATATGGACTTTCGTCAAACACATGCTAATATAGCAGATACCATTGGGAACATCCTTTTTTACACAAATGGATATTATATTGCGGATGCAAATGGGGACACGATGCTCAATGGAAGTGGAATAAACCCGAGTACTTTCACTACCAATAATCCTAGAGGATTAACAATTCCACAAGGTGCAATTATTATTCCTTTTCCTGGGCATGCCTCAGAGTACTTATTGTTTCATTCCACCATTGATGATTCGTTAGGGGTTGTAGTACCGAACTATTTATATTATTCCATAGTTGACATAACCTTAAATTTTGGACTAGGTGAGGTTATTCAAAAAAATCAGGTTGCTATTTTTGATGAACTGGACATTGGAAAAATCTCGGGCATAAAACATGCTAATGGTAGAGATTGGTGGATTACTTGTTTTCAGGCAAATTCAGATAGCATTTATACCTTATTGGTTACACCCAATGGTATTGGCCAAGCTAACATTCAACAAATAGGAGACCACAGAATTCGAAATACTGGTCAAGTAAGTGTTTCGAATGATGGCTCGAGGTTAGCTTATTATTTTTTCTTAGAGGGTTTGGAGATTTTCGAATTTGATCGCTGTACTGGCTTGTTTACAAACCCTATTTTAATTTCGACTCCGTTTACTTCCGGGTATGGCGTTTCATTTAGCCCAAGTGGAAATAAAGTATATGTGAGCGATGAAGATAGTTTGTTTCAATATGACTTAACTTCCTCCAATGTGGCAGGGAGCCAAACACTAGTTGCAGTATATGATAGTTTCTTATCTTCTGGTCCGATCCCTTTACCTACAATGTTCAATCTATTGGCCCTAGCACCGGATGGAAAAATCTATATGACTACTGGCAATGGCACACAGCATTACCACATTATAGACCAACCTGATAGTTTAGGTTTAGCCTGTAATGTAATACAACATGGTTTGCAATTACCACACTATTATTTCAACACTTTACCCAACCACCCAAACTATCATTTGGGTCCTTTAGTGGGTAGTGTATGCGATACTATTTACAATGGTTTGCCCCCACCTGAAGAACGATTAACATTAAAACTTTATCCAAACCCAAACAATGGCACCTTTCAAATTACATACACACCGGTGCCAGAAAGCTTACAACTGAAAGTTTTTAATATTTTAGGTAATGAAGTGCATACACAGTTATTACCGCAATGGAGCCAACTGCAAAACATTAAGCTATCAAATATTAATAGTGGAATATATTTTGCAAAACTTAGCAGTACCAAATCAAGTACATCAATCAAATTTATGATTGAATAATTTTTATTTGATAATTTATCCAACTAGTTTTGTAATGTTTTTAAATGAATTTATAACTTAGTCTATACTAATAACTGAAATGCAATTCAGCGCAAAAAGTTCTTTATAAACGCACTTAAAAAGGTGTGCTAATCGGTGGACATAGAAAAAAAGGGTTTGTAATCTGCTGTTAAACAAGTAAATAAAAATATGGTTCGAGTCTCGTCCGGACCGCCAACAAAAGCAAAAGCCCGCTCATTTGAGTGGGCTTTTTTTGTACAATTTGCATTCATTGCTTTTTAATAAAGATTACTGCTTCTTATAAATAGCGGTACAAAATTCCTCTATGCCTCCATTATTATTATCTCTGATTTTATATGTCAAACTGGTAATGTGATTATTAGAATTCACTGTTCCTTCACAGCTAATTACGACAATGCCAAAATTAGATCCTGTTAAAGCTTGAAATGATGAAAAGCGAATTTTTCTTCCATTTATATACCCTCCAAGTAATGTAGCTCCAACACCTGCAAAATTTTGAATATAATAAGGTGATGTTCCTGGCCAACTACTATAAACACCAACAAATTCTGTGCTGTTTTTGCTTCCTAATATGGAACAAGAGTGAGTGGCATCATAAACACCGTTTGGAATATTGTAATCAGGATAAGGATTGGGTGAAAAAGTTCCTGTGTTATCCTTATTGCAACTTAACTGAAGGAACATGACTAATAAAATCAATAAATAATGTCTCATCTTAAATGTCTTTTTGTTTATCACAGTTAAGTTAATAGAATCACAGTAGTTATTATATGATTTGGATCATTCAATCTTCACAAGCTATTAATTAAAATAATAGGCATAATAATTAATATCATGAATGAAAAAGAGTACATAAAAGACACGGGTTGTTGCCCTCGTTTTAATCCAGAGCCTTGGGATGGCAAGGAGTTAGAATGGAAGGATAATAAATTTGTAAAGGATCACGTAACTAGTGTGTTTCATATGCCACTCAATTTTGGTAAAGTGATTGAGAGAAATAGGAAGAAAATTCAAATGAGCAACCAGAAGGTTGTAGATGATATTGTATTAAGTGATGAAAAATCTTTATGGGGTTCGGATGTTTTTATTAATGTAAATGAAGATATTCCGGATACAGAAATGGTAAAGTTGAATGGTACGTTTTTAACTAAAGTATTTGAAGGTCCTTACAGCGATTTTGGCAAGTGGAGTAAGCAAATGGAGGACTACATCCTTTCAAAAGGAATGAAAAGTGAAAAATTTTACTTTTGGTATACTACATGTCCTGGTTGCGCAAAGGCATATGGTAAGAACTATGTAGTACTTTTTGCAAAAGTTGATTAATAGACCAACTTTACATCTATGAAATACATCGATTACATTATAGTTGGCCAAGGAATTGCCGGTTCAGTTCTTGCATGTACTTTGTTAAAGCAAGGAGTAAGTATTTTGGTAATTGATGAAGAAAAAGAAATTACTTCTTCGAAAATCGCCTATGGCTTATGCAATCCCATTGTATTTAAACGTTTCGTAAAAACTTTTTTAGCAGATGAAGCTTTTGATTTTGCGAGAGAATATTATCTGAGTTTAGAAAAAGAACTGGGTGCACGTTTTGTTCAGCAAATGCCATTGTTTAAAATTTTTAATAATCAAGAACAGCAAGATG
>JABDLV010000148.1 GCA_013001815.1 Bacteroidia bacterium | reverse complement strand
TCAACTAATTAAAGCAGTAGATATTTCAGATAATATAGAACCAATACAAACTATCAATACACTCATTTTTACTGCTGAAGAAGTAAATAGATATGCTGCCACATTTAATGATCCGGCACGTTTAGCTACTTCTCTTTCAGGAACCAGTACCGTGAATGATCAATCAAACCATGTTTCAGTTCAAGGAAATTCTCCTAATGCAAATGCATGGTATTTAAATGGATTAGCAATAGCCAATCCGAACCATTTAAGTAATGCAGGAACCTTTTCTGACCAACCCAGTACAACCGGTGGAGGAACAAATGTTTTGAGTGCTCAATTACTTTCTGAATCTATTTTTCATAAAGGAATCTATCCACTGCATTTATCAAATGCTCTAGGTGGTGTGTTTGACATGCACTTTAGAAAAGGAAATTCAGACAATCACCATTTTGCAATTCAGGCCGGACTTATTGGTCTAGAAGTCTCTGCTGAAGGACCTTTTAGTAAGGATAAGAAACATTCATTTTTAGCAAACTATAGGTACTCTACAGTTGGATTATTAACACAAGCCGGAGTAGATTTCGGTGATGAAGAAATTAATTATTCCGATTTTTCTTTTAACCTGAACTTTGAATTAGAGCAGTCTAAAAGTGAAGTATCTCTGTTTGGTTTATTTGGAACCAGTACCAATGACCATGACTTTATTCCTGTTGATGAAGAAATTGAAAGTGACAAAGACCTTCAAGAAATTTATTATGATGACTTAAATACCGCATTTGGAATTACTTATTCAAAACAGTTTAATAAAGCAAAACTAAACTTGGGGTTTTTAGCATCAACACATGCTGCTGATAGAAACTCAAATATTACTCTCAATAAATTATCAAGCATTAGAAAAGAAGAATTTAGTCAGGATGATGCAACTGTTTCATTTTCTGCCATTTATACACACTATTTTAATAATAATGCCAGTTTAAAAATTGGAAACGTAGCGGAGTATTCAGAAAACTACATACTGTTTACTACCCTTGATTCTATTCAAACAAACTACAGTTATGTTGTCTCAGGTGAAAATGAAATGTTATTCAATTCGAATTTTATTCAGTTTCGTTTTGAACCCTTTAAAAAAACGTATATAGATATTGGAGTAAAAAGCATACAACACTTCACAGACCATAAGGCAGGAAGAACACCAGTAACTAATGAATACTTACTAGAAAGAACTACAAAAGAAATTATACCTGTGCAACCACAAGTGAAATTTGGGTTTAACATTGGAAAAAAACAACTTATAGAATTAAATTGGCAGTCTAACTCTCAAAAACAAACCTCCTCTGCATTGTACTCCCTAGCCACTATTACGCAACAAAATCTTAAGCTTGAATCTATCCAAAATAATACCTATAACATCCTATATGTCAATAGTATATCCACTCACTCTAATTTCTCAAGTCAACTTTATTTTCAAGACATTTCTAATGTACCTGTTGCGTTCAATAACGGAAACCACTATAGCCTATTGAATAACCATGCACAAATCATAGATGAAGCCCTGACTAATGATGGAACCGGGAACAACTACGGATTAGATCTTTCTTTTCAAAAAACATTTTCAAAGCAATACTATTTGTTAGCGAATACCAGTTTATATGAGTCTACCTTTAAAGATGCAAATAATAAAACCAGAAGTACAACCTATGATGGTAGATATTTGGTTAACCTAACAGCCGGCTATGAAAAGCCCAGAAGGAAAAATACAAACAGCTTTTTTGGTGCGAACATTCGTGTATTTAATCAAGGTGGTTATAGGCATACACCTATTGACACAGCTGCATCACATCTTGCTAATAAAACAATTTATAATAATTCTGAATTTAATTCATTACAATATCCGGATTACTTTAGAGTAGATGTTGGTATTCGGTTCGCTAAAAATAAAGCAAAAGCCACCCGTACTTGGTCTATTGATATTCAAAATATAACCAACAACAATAATGTTGCGTATAAGTACTATGACATCTATTTCAAGAAAATAAAAACCAAATACCACTTAGGTATCATTCCTGTGTTTAATTATAAAATTGAATTTTAATATGAAAATTTTAAACATCCTCTTCGCCCTGATTGCTCTTGTATTTGCTTATTTGCAATTCAATGATCCTGATCCATATATTTGGGTTCCAATTTACCTGTTAGTGGCTCTAATAGCTGCTTTGGCCTCATTTGGTAAGTATAACAAGATTTTAATATGGGTTGGAATTATCCTATTTACAGGCTGTTGTTTGTACGAGATTCCTCATGTAGTTGAATGGCTTACAGAGCATAAAGATGACAGCCTATTGAAAGATATGCAAGATGATAAACCTTGGATAGAACATAGTAGAGAGTTTGGTGGTTTGTTTATATCTCTAATAATGCTTTTAGTTATTAGAAAGCAATCCGTAAACTAATTATAGGTTAATTAGCAATAGCTTTGCGCAACCGTTTCTATCAACAACAGTAACAAATAAAACTCCTGCCGGCTTACCTGAAATGTCTTCCGTCATTTCACCACTAGACCATAGATAGGTATAAGGTGCTATTCCACCCGTAACTAGTAAATCTACTGAACCATCACTCTGGCCTGATGTTGGAGGCGTAGGAATATAAAATACTTGCAATATAGCTGGCTCAAATATAGTTACGCTTCTGGTGCCTTCACAACCCAGCTGATCTGTAACTGTTGCAGTGTACGTTCCACTACTTAATCCAAAAATTTCATCGCTGGTTTGTGACGGAATTGTGTTCCACAAATAATTATAGGGAGCAGTTCCGCCAAATGGGATAACTCTCGCACTAGCATCCATTAAACCATTGCATGTTATATTCTGTTTTATTGTTACTAGATTTAGTTCAAAATCTACCCCTACATTTACTGTTTGATTTAGTGTACTTCCACTTGCATCAGTTACCGTAACAGTATATTGTCCTGAAGTAATGTTGCTTATGTTTTGGTCTGTAGACCCATTAGACCAGCTGTAGGAGTAAGGACCTATTCCACCATAAACATTCACATTAATGCCTGCATCATATATTCCACTGCATGTCGCATCTGTGGCATTTATACTCAATCCTAAACTAGTTCCAAATATCAATTCAGCGGTAACCGGTAAATGATCAGAAGCATCATATAAAGCCTGAGCAATATTTGAAGGTACGCTTGAATTAGTTCCCCAGTTAATTGATTGATTGTAATGATTGCCATCATTTCCAAATTCATTATAACTACTTGTATTTACATTTATTCCTCCTGTATCAATAATACTTTGAGAAAACAAAATCATATCAAACCGATCATCCAATCCACCTCCTGCACCTGCGCCACCAACGGTATTTAACCTGGTAGACTGTGTATGATAATTAGCAAACGAACTGTTATTCCAAGTCCCTTGCAAGCTGAATAAATCTACGAAATATCCTGACCCTGAAGTGTTTACCAGGTCTTGATAGGCGGCTTCATATGTTCCGTAAATATTAAAATCACCCATTACCATAAAGTCGGTTCCTGGTGGTAAACTGTTCGTTCTATTTCTTAAAACCTGTACTTGAGCCTCTCTTATATTCTGATTGCTTGTTCCACTGCTTGCCTTTAGATGCACATCATAAATTATTAGTGTATCACTCGTTAACAAATGGACCATGGTGTACTCATTGATATCTCTTAATGAAGTAAACAATGGAATATTACTAACAAATGAAAATTTTGTGCTGTCGTAAAACAACCCGTTGTCTGTAGTTGGTCCATTTATAA
>JABDLV010000123.1 GCA_013001815.1 Bacteroidia bacterium | reverse complement strand
AAAGTGTAGGTGCCTCCCAGTTGCGAAAATGCAAACGAAGAGTAAAACGAAAATACAATTACCAGCTTTATATACTTAGGTAACATAGGATTAGGTTAATTGAACAAGAAACGCAACTCTTTAAATATTATTATGATTACGCTTTAAATAAGGGAAATTTTTTCATCATTGCAGTTGTTTCACCTTTAATCTTAAGTAAAACAGATTCACTGGTATGGTGTTTAATTACCCTATCCATCATAGAAACTATCTTTTTCATATCTGCAGCTTTCAAACCTCTTGTTGTAAGTGCTGCTGTTCCTACGCGTATACCTGAGGTAATAAAAGGAGACTTATCATCAAACGGAACCATGTTTTTATTTATGGTAATGCCTGCCTGACCTAGCGCATTCTCTGCGTCCTTACCGGATACTCCCACAGTTCTCAAATCAATTAACATCATGTGGTTATCAGTTCCACCACTTATAACATTATAGCCCTTATTTATAAATTCAGCTGCCATTGCTTGAGAATTTTTAACAATCTGCACGCAGTATTTCATATACTCATCACTCAATGCTTCTTGATAAGCCACTGCCTTACCCGCAATAACATGTTCTAGCGGACCACCTTGTGTACCGGGAAACACAGCAGAATCAAACACTGCTGACATGCTTCTCAATTTACCTTTTAAGCTTTTCATTCCCCATGGGTTATCAAAATCTTTACCCATCATTATCATTCCACCCCTTGGCCCTCTTAAAGTTTTATGTGTTGTACTGGTTACTACATGGCAGTGAGCAAGCGGATCTTTTAATAATCCACGGGCAATTAATCCGGATGGATGAGAAATATCTGCTAATAAAAACGCTCCTACTTTATCTGCAATGCTTCTTAGCTTTTTATAATCCCAATCTCTTGAGTAAGCAGAAGCACCACATATAATTAGTTTAGGCTTCGTTTTTTTAGCTACATCAGCTACTTTGTTAAAATTGATAAGCCCTGTTTTCTTCTCTACTCCATAAAAGGATGGCTTGTATAGTTTACCTGAAAAATTTACCGGTGATCCATGCGTTAGGTGACCTCCATGACTTAAATCAAAGCCTAGTATGCTGTTGCCCGGTTGTAACAACGCAAGCATAACAGCTGCATTGGCCTGGGCACCTGAATGTGGCTGTACATTTACCCATGCCGCATTAAACAATTGCTTTGCACGGTCTATGGCCAGTTGTTCAATTTCATCTACCACTTCACAACCACCATAATATCTTTTACCTGGTAATCCCTCTGCATATTTATTTGTTAATACAGAACCAACTGCTTTCATCACTTGCGCACTAGTAAAGTTCTCTGAAGCAATTAACTCAATTCCTTCCTTTTGTCTTTTTTCTTCCTTCTTAATTAATGACGCAATTACCGTATCTTTTTCCATAAAATTAATTTAAGTAAAATCTATTTCAGTACTATCTCCAATATTTAAACTTTGACTATGACCCGTTAATAAAGAATCTGAACCTACAACCGATCGATTTAATACGGCCGTATTCAAACGGGAATAAGAACCTATGATACAATCTGATAAAATTGAATTTTTTATAACTGCATTTTCTCCAATACTTACATTTGGTCCAATAATAGAATTTTGAATGTCGCAATTCGGCTCAATGCTTACCGGTTGTATTATTATGGTATTGTGATAAGTAGGTCCACCATTACTCACACCTACGTTTCTTCCCAATAAAGTAGCATTTGTTTCAATCAAACTGTCTTTGCTTCCACAGTCAAACCAGTTGCCAACCTGAAACGTTCTAACTTTTGCACCTTTATCAATCACTCCCATAATTCCATCGGTCAACTGGTACTCATCAAGGGTTCGCATGTTATGTTTCATCAACTGGTCAAGCGACTCCATTAATTTTTTTCCTTCCTTAATCAAATATATTCCAACTAATGCCAAATTAGATTTTGGTATGGATGGTTTTTCAATAAGCTTGGTAATAAATCCCTCTTGATCTAATTCTGCCACACCAAATTGACGAGGGTCTTCTACTTTTTTTACACCCAGCATTGAATACTGTTGCCCAAGAATTGTACTTAAATCAAAATCAGTAATGGTATCTCCAAGTAAAATCAAAAGTTCTTCATCATTCTTAACAAAATCTTTCGCCATCCAAACTGCATGTCCAATACCTTCTCTTGGTTCTTGAACAACAAAATTTGCATTTATACTTGGGTACTTTTCTTTAATGTAGTTTTCAACCTTATTCCCCATGTAACCGATTATGAAAACAAAGTCATTTAAACCTGCATCAACCAAATAATCAACCAAATGGCCAAGAATTGCTTTACCGGCAACAGGCATAAGTGCTTTTGGCTGCGTGTGCGTGTGCGGACGTAATTTACTCCCTATTCCCGCCACAGGAATTATGACTTTAACTTTTTCCAAACCGATTGATTATAAAAAATTTAGAATTTCAACCCCTAAAATTCAAGGCTAAGATTTAAATTTATTCTTTATGTTGCAATATTAATTTCTGCAGCCAATTATTTAAGTCAAAACACCTGAACTATTTTGCGTTTTATTCGATTTTTTGTAATTCAATTTATCTGTCTAGCTGCCTTATTACTAGCCATTTATTATGAAATTCAAAGCGATACAAAAGATCAGATTTATTCTGAAATAAAAGACCTCCCTGCCTATCGTTTTGCCTTCGTTTTAGGTGCCGGCTCAAACCAAACCTTTGCTCCCGAAAATTTTGCCTTTACCAATAGAATGAAAGCAGCAAAACAGCTGGCTAAAAACCATGGACCTCTTGAAAAAATTATAGTGAGTGGATGGAAAGATGCTGAACGATACAATGAACCCTATGAAATGAAAAAATACTTAGTTCAGCATGGCATTGATAGCAATTTTATTGAAACAGATTATGCAGGAAAAAGAACATTTAGTTCTATTTTGCATGCATCTAAGAAATACCCGAACAGTGAACTCATTATAATAAGTCAAAGAGAACACTTGGAAAGGGCAATTTATTTAGCAAAAAACATGGGCATAACATGTGTTGGTTTCGAAGCAAAAAAAATTGAACACTTGTCTGGTACTAAACTATTTTTTAGAGAATTATTTGCCAAACTAAAGTGCATGATAGATCTAACTGTTTACAGGTTTAAAAATTTATGACAAATAACAGAATCTGTTCATTATTTAATATTGAATTGCCCATTATACAAGCGGGTATGATTTGGTGCAGTGGCTGGGAGTTAGCAAGCGCTGTTAGTAATGCCGGTGGACTCGGAATAATTGGTGCAGGTTCAATGTACCCTGACGTACTCAGAACCCATATTCAAAAATGCAAAGCAGCAACTTCAAAACCTTTTGCTGTTAATGTTCCATTATTGTATCCTGACATTGAAAAATTAATGGATATAATAATTGAAGAAAAGGTTCCGATTGTTTTTACCTCTGCAGGCAACCCTAAAACCTGGACCGGTAAATTAAAGGCCCAAAACATTACGGTAGTACATGTTGTATCTAATCTGAAATTCGCTCAAAAAGCCCAGAATGCGGGTGTGGATGCCATTGTAGGTGAAGGCTTTGAAGCAGGTGGACATAATGGTAGAGAAGAAACAACTACACTTGTATTGATTCCCATTTTAGTAAAAAACATAGAGCTCCCAGTAATTGCAGCAGGTGGTATAGGTACCGGCAAAGGAATGGCCGCAGCATTTTCTCTCGGTGCAGCTGCAGTGCAAATTGGTTCTCGTTTTGTGGCCAGCAATGAGTCATCGGGTCATATTAATTTTAAGAACAAAGTGGTTGATGCAAAAGAAGGAGATACCGTTCTTACACTTAAGCAACTCACACCCGTTCGATTAATTAAAAACGAATTTTATGATCAAGTCAAAGAAGCAGAATTAAAAGGAGCAAGCATTGACGAATTAAAAAACCTACTGGGAAGAGCAAGAGCAAAAAAAGGTATGTTTGAAGGAAACCTGAATGATGGCGAATTAGAAATTGGACAAATCTCAGGGAACATAAATGAAATTAAACCTGCCGCAGATATTGTGCAAGAAATATGGAACGAGTTTAAAACTTGTATTGAAGAACTCAAAAAATTGGAACTATAATTTATGATAGCGTTTGACAAATTCGTATTAAAAAACGGATTAACGGTAATTCACAATGAAGATAAAAGCACCCCACTGGTTGCTGTAAATATCTTATACAAAGTAGGTGCACGTAATGAAAACCCTGACAGAACAGGCTTTGCACACCTATTCGAACATTTAATGTTTGGTGGCTCTATTAATATTCCGAATTATGATGGTCCGCTTGAAAGAGCAGGTGGAGAAAACAATGCGTTTACCAACAATGACATTACCAATTACTATTTAACCATTTCATCACAAAATATTGAAACCGCGTTCTGGTTAGAATCTGACAGAATGTTGAGTTTGGCATTTAGTGAAAAAAGCTTAGAGGTTCAACGCAATGTTGTAATAGAAGAATTTAAACAACGTTATTTAAATCAACCATACGGAGACTCATGGTTATTGTTAAGACCATTAGCTTATAAAAAACATCCTTATCAATGGCCCACTATCGGGCAAAAAATTGAACACATTGAAAATGCCAATCTACAAGATGTGAAAGATTTTTTTAAGCGGTATTACAATCCCAGTAATGCCATATTAAGTGTTTCAGGAAACATAAACAGAATAGACCTCGAGAAACAATGTGAAAAGTGGTTTGAATCAATTGAGGGTGGAGAAAAAATAAAAGATAATATTCCACAAGAGCCGCTGCAAGAAGAAAAGAGACATATAAGTGTTACTAAAGATGTGCCAAGCAGTGCACTCTATATGGCATTTCATTGCTGCTCTCGATTAGATAAAGAGTACTACTCTACCGATTTGACTTCTGATATTTTGTCTGCCGGCAAATCTTCCAGACTGTACACTAAGTTAGTTAAGGATAAAAAAATGTTTTCTTCAATTCACGCATATCAAACCGGCAATATTGATAAAGGTTTATTTGTTGTGGAAGGGAAATTATTGAATGGAATAAAACCGGAAAATGCAGAAAAAGCAGTGTGGGAAGAATTGGATAGTATTAAGACGAATGGAGTAAGTGAAGTTGAACTGGAAAAGGTTGGAAATAATATTGAGTCTATCCTAACTTTTGATGAAATGGCCATTGGTGATAAAGCACTTAATCTAGCTTTTTTTGAAATGCTTGGCGATGCAAACTTGTACAATAAACAATTAGAGAACTATAAAGCTTGCACTGCAAGTGAAATAAAAGATACAGCAAATACCATTTTTAAAGAAAGCAATTGCAACACCTTATACTATAATAGTGAACATGCCTAGCTTAGCCATTGACAGAACGAAACCGCCTATACTTCAGGATGTTGGCGAGATCAACATAATTGAAGCAACTCAAGTACAGCTCAATAATAACATTCCATTATACACGATAAATGCGGGTGAACAAGATGTATTAAAGTTTGAAATAATTTTTCCGGGCGGAACCGTGCACGAAAAACAACATGCAGTTGCAGTAGCTACCACTCAATTGCTTGATGAAGGAACTGAAAAACACAGTGCTAAAGAAATTGCAGAGTTATTCGAATACTATGGTGCCAGCATTGAAAAGCAAACGACATTTGATGGCAGCTCACTAATTCTATATACCCTTAACAAACACCTTGGCAAAACACTGTCATTATTTTTAGAAATAATTAGAGAGGCTAATTTTCCTGAGAAAGAATTAAGCACTTATGTTACTCGTAGAAAACAACAGCTTAGCATAAATTTAGAAAAAGTAGAATTTGTTGCTAGGCGTGATTTTATGAAACAGTTATTTGGATCAAATCATCCCTATGGCTACAATACAACAGTTTTAGATTATGATAACCTGAACACTGCAATCATAAAAGAGCATCATAAAAATTGTTATGCACTTGACAACTGCAAAATTATTGTTTCAGGAAAAATAAATTCACAAGTAACAGATTACATCAATAAAATTTTTGGGAATGATTCTGTTTTAAGCAACGTAACCCAACCACAAAAAAGTAATGCATTAGACAATATGTCTGATGTTACCAATGTTTTACACATTGCAAAAGAAGGTGCCATACAAAGTGGGATTAGAATAGGCAAAGTGCTATTTAATAAAACGCATAAAGATTTTATTGAGTTAACAGTTTTGAATACTGTGTTGGGTGGATATTTTGGTTCAAGATTAATGTCAAACATTAGAGAAGACAAAGGATACACTTATGGTATTGGCTCCGGTTTGGTTTCTTACCAGGAAAGTGGGTACTTTTTTATAACTACTCAAGTTGGTGTAGATGTTTGCAAAGATGCTTTGAAAGAAATTTACAAGGAAATTGACATTCTCAAATCTGAATTGATTCCTGAAGATGAGCTGGATTTGGTCAAAAAATACATGCAAGGCGCATTTGTACGTGGAATTGACGGCCCATTTGAATTAGCTAGCACTTTTAAGTCATTGCTGCTCTATAATTTAGACTATTCTTTTCTTCATAATTATCTATCTGTAATTCAATCAGTTACGTCTGACAGATTACGAGAATTGGCTCAAGAATATTTCACAGATTTAAAAGAAACTGTTGTAGGATTGCCAAAAGCACAATAAGACTCTATTTTCTTCCGTTTACTGTTCTGGTAATCAATACTTTACATTTACCAACAGATCAGGTTCATTTACCTACAATTATTGGCCACTTACAACAATAGTGTGCCTTATAATAGTAATGTATTTAAATTTATATTTTTGATACAAGGTATTTTTAAGCTAAACACTATGAAACTGAAACTAATCCTATTTTTTCTATTCGGACTCCTTTGTTTTTCTCCTCAAACTTCTGAAGCTTCACATGGTATGGGGGGTGAGATAACATGGCGTTGTCAACCAAACGGACAATTCGTATTTCAAATGAAATTCTATCGCGACTGTAACGGAATCAATTGCCCTTCCGGTCCATTGAATATGTCAGTAACCAATCACCCAACTGTATCGAGCATTCAACTTACAAATACAGTAAACAATGACATTAGCCCGGCAGGTTGCTCAACTTGTTTAGGACAAGGACCTGGTACAGTGCAAGAATGTATATTTGAATCAGCGCCAGTTACTTTATCTGGTACACCACCTGCAGGTGGTTGGATTTTTGATTGGAATTCTTGTTGCCGTTCTCCATCGATAACGAATCTTATAAATCCTGGTTCTCAATCATTTCAATTGAGAGCTGTGATGTATGCGTACAATGGACAAAACACAAATCCTTGTTATGATTCATCACCTCGTTTTTCTGAAAGACCAAGTACAATACTTTGTACAGGATTTCCTTTTGAATACAATAACATTGCATTTGACCCGGAGTTAGATTCTTTAGTTTATAGCTGGGCACCTGCTTTAGATGCGAATACCGGTGGTGTTACTCCTTTAGCTTATACGCCTGGTTATACTCCTCAAAGCCCTTTACCAAGCGCAACACAAAACCCAATGAATGTAGGGGCAGTACTTGATCCACAAACCGGAATTGTGAGTTATACATCATTTACAAGTGGCTATTTCGCCACGGTAGTGCAAGTAGATGCATATAAATGCGGGCAATTGGTAGCAAGTATATTTAGAGAAATTAATGTAGTTCTGCTCGGAGGTGCGGGTTGTCAATTGCAAGGCTCAGGCCTAACTAATTTACCTCCGTTAGTAACAGCACCATTCCCTGATAGTACCGGTCAATTTACTTTGTTTAATGATACGGTTTGCGCCGGTGATACGGTAACATTTTTTATGTCTGCCACAGATCCGGATTGGGATCCTGCTGTTGGAGGACTGCAAACGGTAACCATGTTGGGAGCAGGACCACAGTTTGTCAATTTTACAGATTGGCCTACTACAGGTTGTATGAATCCTCCCTGTGCATTTACCAACCCAGCCTTACCTACCTCGGCCCCATTTGGTACCGGTGTAAACTTTGAATGGATTACCAGTTGTGCACACTTAGATTTTAGTCAGGGGTGCTTCTCAACAGGTAGTGATTATACATTCCTTATACGAGCACAAGATAACTTCTGTGATGCTCCGGCAGTAAACTTTAGTACCGTTACAATAACTGTTCTTGCTCCTGAAGAATTAGACTCTACTACCATAAGGTGTGTAGATGTATTGCCAAATGGTGATGTGAATTTAACCTGGACAAACCCAATAGACCCATACGGTTCTTGGCTGAATTACCAAATTGAAACTTCCCCTACAGGAGGCGCACCATGGACACCTTTAGATAGTGTTCTAGTTCAAGCACAAACAACTTATACCCACGTGGGCGCAAATGCACAGAACAATCAAATCTATTATCGAATGTATGTTCGTTCAGGTTGTGACTCTTCATTGGTATCTACTTATTCCAATGTGGCATCTACCATTTTACTGGATGTTGTTAATCCCGGAAACTTCACTGCAGATTTAAGCTGGAATCCGGTACATGCTCCACTTATTTCGGGTTCATCCTCATGGTACCACATTTACCAAGAACTGCCTGCCAATTCAGGCAATTGGTTATTTGTTGACTCTACCCAAAACACAACATTTATTGATACCCTTAATAATGTTTGTTCAGATACTGTAAACTATAGAATTGAAATTTTAGATTCAACAGGTTGTGTATCTACTTCATCAATTGATGGAGAGGTTTGGCAAAATATTTTAGTACCGGATCCACCAATCATTGTTTGTGCATCTGTAAATTTATTTGGCCAAATTACCATTAATTGGACTGCACCAATTGATACAGCAGATTCATTTGATGGATACTTCATTTATCAATCTACAAACGGTGGTACAACCTGGAATTTAGTTGACAGTTTTTTCATCTACAACCAGTTAGCATATTTAGATTTATTGGCTAATGCTTATGGGGGAACTACGTATCAATATCAAATTCAAACCAAAACAGGTTGCCTGAATCAATATTCAGGCCCATCAAATACAGTTACTCCAATTATTCTGAATGTTAGTAATGCAAATCCTGCTGTACCTAATTTAACATGGAATGCAATTCAAAATCCTTTACTACCTACTTCAAGTACTTGGTACCATATTTACACCGATTATCCTGGTGGAGTTTGGCAATTAATAGATAGTACACAATCAACTAATTATTTAGATAACAGCTTAACTGATATTTGTATTGACTCAATTAATTATAGAATTGAAATAACAGATGCCAGTGGTTGTGTAAGTGTATCAACAGTTGATGGTGCAACTTTCCAAGTTATTAATGTACCCGATCCACCGGACTTACGTTGTGCTTCAGTAGAACCAAGCGGTGAGGTTACCATTACTTGGATACCTCCAACAGATACCGCTTCTTCTTTTGATGGGTACTTTATTTATGTTGATGCAACGGGAGGCGGAGTCTTTACATTGCTTGACAGTACATTCACGTATGCACTAGGTTCATATACACATATAGGTTCTGATGTATATGGCGCTGGTCCTTATACATACAGAATTCAAACTAGAACTGCATGTGCCAGTACTTACTCAATTGACTCAAGAGAGATTTCTCCAATCATATTATCGGTAACAAATGTAGGTGGTAATGCAGGACTTACATGGAACCCGGTTGCAATACCAAGTCCTCCGGCTTCTGGTCAATATTTTATTTATGAGGAATTCCCTGCCGGTTCTGGAGGTTGGACTCTAATTGATTCTACAAATAATACAACTTATACTGTTACTGTTACACCTATTAATTGTTCAGACTCTGTTAATTATAGAATTGAACAAGATAACGGTGCACCTTGTACATCTGTTTCATCTATTGATGGAGCAACGTTCTTTGATGGCACTATACCTGATGCACCAGATTTTAGATGTGTGAGTGTACAACCAAACGGTGATGTTGTATTGAGTTGGTTAGCTCCGGTAAATTCAGGAGTTCGATTTGATAAGTATAGAATTTATAGCAGTTCAAATGGTGGAGTTTCTTATACTTTAATAGACAGTATTGCAACCCTTGCAACATTGAGCTATACCCATGTTGGTGCAGGGGCACAAACGAATTCAATTTATTATTACCTGGAAAGTGTTTCTTGTGATGATAAAATTTCTTTGCCTTCTACCACACTACAAACAATTCTATTAACGGTTGGAGTAGTACCTCCACCAACATCTGCTTCATTGAATTGGAACGCCATTAGCAGCCCATTACTACCAACCTCGTCTACGTGGTATAAAATTTATAAACAATATCCAACAGGAACAGGTCCTTGGGTGTTAATTGATTCAACACAAGCATTGACCGATACTGAATTATTAACCATTGTTGATTGTGTTGATGATATTTCTTATAGAGTTGAAATTGGAGATGCTTCAGGTTGTATATCTGTTTCATCCATCGATGGAGACGCGTTCCCAGATCCAATTACACCTGATGCACCGGACTTTAGATGTGTTAGCGTACAACCAAATGGAGATGTGATTCTATCATGGTTAGCTCCTGCAAACCCGGGAACCCGATTTGACAAATACAGAATTTACAGCAGCTCAAATGGTGGGGCAACTTATACACTTATAGATAGTGTATTGAATGTAAATACCCTTTCATACACTCATGTGGGAGCCGGTGCACAAACTAATTCCATTTACTATTATTTAGAAACCATTTCTTGTGATGTAAATATTTCTGCACCTAGCACTACCCTGCAAACAATTTTGCTCAGTGCTAGTTTCTCTGCACCATCATCGGCATTACTAACCTGGAATGCAATTAGCAATCCAATTTTGCCGAGTTCTACAGGTTGGTACAGAATTTATAAGCAAGACCCAACAGGAACCGGTCCATGGGTATTAATTGATTCAACGCAAGCATTGACTGATACCGATTTATTAACTATTGTTAATTGTATTGATGAACTTTCGTACAGAGTTGAAATTGGTGATGCTTCAGGTTGTGTTTCTGTTTCATCAATTGATGGAGATCAGTTCCCGGATACATCTGTTCCAACTGCACCGGACTTAAGATGTGTTGAAGTGAATACAGATGGAACCATTACACTAACATGGTTGCCACCAACAGACACAGTGTTGGCATTTGGCGGATACTACATCTATAGTAGCAATACAGGTTTCCCACCATTTACTTTAGTAGATAGTGTAACAAATTACGCACAGTTAAACTATACGGATGTTAGTGCAAATGGAAACAATGCTTCCGTTCATTATAGAATGGAAACTAAATCCGGTTGTGGACCAATTTGGTCTCCTCCTTCTACAGCGCTGCAAAGCATCTTCCTAACGGTTGCTAATGTAACGGGGAATGCACAGCTTAATTGGAATACGATTGCTAATCCATTGCTTCCAACCACGTCTCCTAATTATGATATTTACAGAAAATATCCGTCTCAGCCCTGGGCAATGCTTACCTCTACAACTAACACTAACTACTTAGATGTTATAATAGATATATGTAGTGATACCATTGAATATAGAATAGAACAATCAGATGCGAGTGGTTGTGTATCTGTTTCAAATGTTAATGGAGATTTAATTCAAAGTCTCTTAGTTCCTGAAGCACCATCTGTAAGATGTGTATCTATTGATTCTGTAACCGGTGATGTAACACTAAATTGGGTTCAACCGGTTGATACTGCATAACAGTTTAATAGTTATCATTTATTCCATTCAAGTACCCCTGGCGGGCCATTTACTCAGATTGATAGCATATTTACTTTTGCTAATACATCGTACACTCATGTAGGAGCTAATGGCGGAACTACAAACGCATATTACTACATGCAAACACGCTCCGGTTGTGGTGTTAGATATAGTGTGGAATCTGATTCATTAAGAGCTATTCGATTAAACGTAACGAATTCAGGAAATGGAACGGCTAACTTAACATGGAATGCAACACACAATCCATTAATTCCTACATCTTATTCTTTCTATAATGTATATAAAGAATATCCACTAGGAACCTGGAATTTATTGGATACAACAAGCAAACTGTTTTATGTCGATAGCATTACTGTTTGTGAAGAGTTTATCAATTACCGAATTGAAATTGAAGATTCGAGTGGTTGCACATCTGTTTCTTCTGTTGATGGAGATATATTCAAAGATGTAATTGCGCCAGTATTAACGGTATTAGATACGGTTAGCGTTGACCCAATAACCGGAGCCGTAACCGTTAGCTGGAATATTAATGGAAGTGGTGATGCAATAGGATATAATATTTACTTACAAAATATTGGAGGTTCTTATGACAGTATTGGAACCAGTGCTCCTGCAACTTCACTCAGCTTTACGAACTTATTATCTAATGCTACATTTGCATCGGAAACATATTCGATTACTGCATTTGACAGTTGTGGTAATGAAAGTGCTCTTGGTGTTGATCATCATACCTTATATGCAACTGCTAATTTAGATAAGTGCTTAGGAGCAATAATTGTTAATTGGAATGATTACATCAATATGCAAAGTGGTGTTGGTTCTTATGAGATATACGTAAGTGAAAATGGTGGTGCTTACTCTTTGTTAGCAACTGTTGGTGGAAACGAAACAGTATTTGCACATGATAGCTTAACAAGATTATCTGACTATTGCTATTATATTAAAGCAGTTAGTAATGACAATCTTAGAAGTGCATCCTCAAATGAAACGTGTGAGATTGCAGACATACTGGTAGAACCGGAGTTTAGTTATATATCTGTTGCTACGGTTCAAAATCCTTCACTGATACATGTTGAAGCATTGGTTGATACCGCTGCGGATATAGCTTACTACAAGTTATTGCGATCCCCATATGTAAATGGTCCATGGGATACTGTGGGATATAACATCATTACAAATAATCCACTGATAACCTTTGATGATATATCTGCAACTCCGGAAGAAACCGGCTATTACTATATTGTTGAAGCAATAAATGTATGTGGTAATCCTATATACTACAGCCAAAAAGTTAGAACAATTTTTGCTACAGCTGTTGCTAATGTAAATTATACCAACACGGTTAACTGGACAGATTATTTAGGATTTGATGCAGGTGTTGAATCGTATAACATTTACAGAAATATCAATGGTCCTTGGGCATTCTTGGCAAATGTTCCAAATGGTACAAATTTCTATACTGATGATGTTACTAATACCATAAACTTAGATGGTACATTTAAGTATCGAGTAGAAGCTATTGAAGACCTTGGTAATCAATACGGATTTAAAGAGCAGAGTATGTCGAATGAAACTCCTGCAATTCAAAATCCTGTTGTATTTGTACCAAACGCATTTACACCTAACGGCTTTAATCCTTATTTTAAACCAACGGTAATATTTGTAGACCAAAGCACGTATGTATTTCATATTTACGACCGCTGGGGAGAATTGATATTTGAAACAAATAATGTTTTAGATGCCTGGGATGGGGAGTTTAAAGGCGAACCTGCACCACAAGGAGTTTACGTATACATGATTAAAGTTTCTGGAGCTAATGGAAAAGAAGTAGTTAAGAAGGGTCCGGTTACTTTATTAAGATAATTCATAGGAGAATACATTTTTTAGCTTAATACCTTTAGTCATCCTGGTTATTTAATCGGGGTGACTTCTTTTTTTTATTTATTTTGGCAAACAATATGAGTAAATCAAAAAGGCCAAAAATTTCAAAAAAAGACAGACAGGCAAAGAGGCCAACTTCTGATAGTATTAAGTCATCTCCTTCTAATAAATCTACCTCAAACAAAAAGCTTTCTTTTACCCTTAGCATTATTGTTGCAGCACTTGCATTCTTATTATATGTAAACACCTATAACCATGAATATGCGTTGGATGATTTTCCAACCATTTATGGTAACAGTTTAACTATGCAAGGATTTGATGGCATACCCACAATGCTAAAAACAGCATACTGGTATGGTTTAGATGGCAAAAATGATTTCTTATACAGACCTCTTTCATTAATAACCTTTGCTGTTGAATGGGAATTTTTTCCTGATACACCGGCTGTTGGCCATGTTACCAATGGGTTGCTTTATGTATTGCTGGCTTTCTTGGTCTTTATCACACTAAAAGATCTATTAAAAAAGTACAACATTGTAATTCCGTTTATCACTACCCTATTATTTGTTGCTCATCCCATTCACACAGAAGTTGTAGCCAATATTAAAAGTAGAGATGAATTGTTATGCATGATATTTTGTGTTCTGTCTTTATTTTATGCCGTTAAACATTTTGACAAACCTGATGTAAAGCATCTGGTATTGATATTTGTCTTTTTCTTTTTGGGACTGTTTTCAAAAGAGAGCGCCATTACTTATTTAGCCGTAGTACCCTTGGCCTTATACTTTTTTAGAAAAACAGACTTCAAAAAAATAGCTATACCCAGTGGAGTTGCAATTGCATCAGCAGCTCTTTATTTATTTATTAGAGGACAGATACTTACCAGCCAAACGGTGGCAGGAGAAATTGCATTGATAGACAATACGTTAATTGCTGCACCAAACTATATGGGCCAATTGGCAACAGCTTTTTATATTCTGGGCCTATACATTAAATTACTTTTCTTCCCTCACCCACTCTCAAGCGATTATTCATTTGCCCAAATTCCAATTGTTGATTTTAGCAATCCAATTGCATTGGTATCCATTTTCTTTCATGTTGCCCTGGCTGTATATGCTGTTGTTAGAATAACTAAAAAAGATCCAATTGCATTTTCTATTATTTATTATGCAGCAACCATTTCTTTAGTAAGCAATATTCTATTCCTGACAAGAAGCACAATGGCAGATAGGTTCTTATTTATTCCTTCCTTAGGATTTGCTTTGATCATTGCAATGTTACTACACAAGTATTTGACTAAAGAAAATGCTCAAGCCACTTATAAATCATTTAAGTATTTCTTTCAAGCAAATAAAAACCTATTGATTGTTACGGCAGTTATTACTGCACTATTCGGGTTTAAGACCATAGAAAGAAACGGTGACTGGAAAAATGATTATTCCATTTTTTCACATGATTCTAAAGTAACTACAAATAGCAGCAGACTAAAATTCTTATACGCAAACCATTTAATTCAATCACTAAACCAGAATAAGGTACCAGCCGAAAAGCAAGATGAATACTGGAATACCGCAGTTGAAGAGTTTAAAAAATGTGTTGAGATTCATCCACAATATTTTGAGGCCTATTTTGGATTAGGAGAAGCTTATAATAAGAAAGGTGATTATGCCAAGGCTGTTGAGTATTATCAAAAAGTATTAGAAATTAAACCTACGTACAGAAGCGGTTTAAACAATCTAGGTAATGCTTATCTAAGAGCAGGAAATATGGATAAAGCGATCGAAACCTTTAATAAAGCTATTTCCTTGCATCCTGATTATCCTGAAGCGTATAACAACATGGGTACTGTTTATTTTACCATACAAAATTATGGCGAGGCACTTAGGCTTTACCAAAAGTGCATAGAAATAAACCCGGATTATTTTGATGGATTGAAAAATTTGGGAAGCGCATATGGTTCTTTACAACAATATGATAATTCTATAGATGCATTTATGCGAGCATTAAAACAACAACCTAATAATGCAGAAATATTATACTTTATTGGTGTTACTTATCAATTAAAAGGAGACCAAGCAAACGCCAATAATTATTTGAACCGTGCCTATGCGATTAACCCTGCACTAAGAAAATAGCTTAAGAATTTAAGGTGGCGCTTACTTCACCCTCTTCAATAGGATTTTCAGAATAGTTTCTAATCTCATTATATAAGGTACCTCTTTCTATTGGCACCCTACCCGCTTCTTCAATAAGCCTAACTAACTGCTTAGTATTTAAAACGGGCGTTTGTTCCTCAGCACCTGCCATGGAATAAATCTTGGTGCTATCATCAATGGTACCATCAATATCATCCACACCAAATGCCATAGATAACTGTGCAGTGCTTCTACCTATCATAGGCCAATAAGCCTTTACATGATTAACATTGTCTAAGAAAATTCTGGATACAGCGTATGTTTTTAAGTCTTCAATTAAATTGCTTTCACTCACATGCGACATATCGTTATTGTCGTTCCTAAACTTTAATGGAATAAACGTATTGAAGCCACCAGTTTTGTCTTGCAAGTTTCTAACTCGGTTTAAATGGTCTACCCTATGCTCATTATTTTCAATATGCCCATAAAGCATGGTAACATTTGACTTAATTCCTAAATCATGCGCAGTCTCATGTATTTTCAACCATTTTTCAGAACTGCATTTATCTCCTGCAATTTCTAATCTTACCTTTTCATCAAAAATTTCTGCACCACCACCGGGTAAAGAATCTAATCCTTTATCTTTTAAAAACTGCAACCCTTCTTTAATACTCATCTTAGCTTTGTTAAACATGTAATCCAGTTCAACAGCCGTAAACGCTTTGATATGCAATTCAGGTCTGTGGGTTTTTATTTGCTCTAATAAAGAACCAAAAAAGTTTATGTCCATTTTGGGATGTACACCACCTACAATATGAACTTCGGTAACAGGTTTACCATCATAAGCCTTAACCATATCAAGCATTTCATCAATGCTTAACTCCCAACCAGCTTCTTTATTTTTGTATAAGCGAGAATAAGAACAAAACTTGCAAGTAAAAATACAAACGTTGGTAGGTTCTATATGAAAGTTTCTGTTGAAGAAAGTATTGTTTCCGTTTTTCTGTTCTCTTACATAATTAGCTAAATAACCAAGCTCTGCCAGATTTGCATGTTCGAATAAATACATTGCATCATCTGTGGTAATTCTTGTTCCGTTAAATACTTTGGCTGAAATTTCTTTTAACTCATTTCCACTTGATAGTAAGTCCAAGTTCTTTAAAAAGTATTCTGATTTGCTCGTATTCATAGTTTAAAAGTACG
>JABDLV010000088.1 GCA_013001815.1 Bacteroidia bacterium | reverse complement strand
GTAAAATTGCAGAACTGGATTATTAAGAATAAAAAGAAAGCAGTTATTGTTTTTGAAGGTAGGGATGCAGCCGGTAAGGGTGGAGCAATAAGAAGAATAACTGCACATATTAATCCAAGGCACTACAGGATTATAGCTTTACCTAAACCAACCGAGGAGGAAGCCGGGCAATGGTATTTTCAGCGTTATGTAAATCATTTGCCAAAACCCGGGGAAATTGTTTTGTTTGATAGAAGTTGGTACAACCGAGCAGTAGTTGAGCCGGTTAATGGTTTTTGTTCAGAAGAGGACTATAGTAGATTCATGGATCAAGTTATGAACTTTGAAAAAATGATTCTAAACTCTGATACGTATTTGATTAAATTTTACTTTTCTATAACAAAAGAAGAGCAGGCAAGACGTTTTGCCGATATAAAGAAAAGCCCATTAAAAAAATGGAAAATGTCTCCGGTGGATGAACGGGCCCAGGAACTATGGGATGAATACACGAAATACAAAGTTAAAATGTTTGAAAAAACGGATAAGCCTGAATCACCTTGGGTAATTATAGAAGCAGACAGAAAAACAGTAGCAAGAATTAATGCATTAAAGTACATTTTAGAGAAAATTCCGGAAAGAAGCGACAATTAGAAATAGCTATGGACAAGCAGTCAGAAGATACTCCCAAGTTTTATAGAATTAGACCCAGGTTTAAGGTTGAGAGTAAATTGTCTGTTGATGAGCTATCTGAAAAAATTAATTCAGCTTTGAGAAGTGAAGTTGCACCCTGTTTCGGAAAAGTAAAACATGGTTACGGAACCCTTAAAATACCTCAAGCCCAACAGCATTATTGGTCACCGCAATTGTCTCTAGCTTTAGAAGAAACAGAAAGCGGTACAGAAATTCGAGGATTGTATGGTCCCAGACCCTCAGTATGGACCATGTTTGTTTTCTTTTATTCGTTTTTAGGTTTCGCCATTCTCATTATATCGGTCATTGGAATGTCAAATATAAGTTTAGATAAATCCGGAAAGATTTTACTGGTAATTCCAATTTTAGTCTTGGTATTCTTGTCTTTGTATTTGGTTTCTTATTCAGGGCAAAAACTGGGCTACAAGCAAATAGAAACGTTGCATGAATTTATTGAAACCAGTCTAGGTGTAAAAATATAAAGGGCACGCACCTCACAGTGCATGCCCAAACAAAAAGAAAATTACATAGCATTTTACATTAGCGCACTTACAATGCCAACCAATTCTATAATTGACTTTACAGCTTTAGCGCGTTTATCTTTCCGGTCATCTTGTTTTTTTACAACATTTTCATTTATAATCGTAATGGTTTTTCTTTTGGGTGGCATATCCATTCTTTCAAATAGGGTAATTTGCACTACCATTTCTTTCATTCCACAAGTAAGCATACTGTAGTTAGTTAGGTTTTTTAGTTTGTTATACCTGTCCGTTGCCCTGTTGTAGGAGTTTTTAGTGTATACATTGCCTCGCTTCAAATTATTTTTACCTGCGTATGACTTTACCACAATTCCGGCAATGTTGCTATCCAATTCATTCATTGTAATTCCAAGGTAAAAATGGTCGTCAGGATTAAAATTTACAATAATGGTATCCTCTACGTCTACAAGGTCCATTACACTACTCACAGACACCATTGTTCTTAGCGCAGATGGATCTTGAATATAGATTTGGGCATTAACGTATGTTAAGGTTATGTAAAAAACAATAAAAGTTAATAATGTCGGTTTTAATAAGCTGTTCGTTTTCATAATGTGATCAGTTTTAATGGTTAATTATATATCTGATTGGCCATCTCAGACGTTAGTTAATTATAGAACGGAAGAGGGTGTAAATGCTTTCACTGAAAGATTACGTAAATCGTTTCGTAAACATTCCCAAACAAAAAACTTATAATAATTAAACAAATGAATATGATGTAGATATTAACTAAGAGAAATTGTATGTGTACAAGAAAAACCATCAACCTAAAACGTACAGAGCTGCAATTTTTACGGAAAAGAATTTCTGAAAAATATGCAACTGATGAAAACTTGGAACTAACTTTAAATTCTAATCGAAATAGTTACGCGGCCTTAAAAAGAAACATTAAAAGTAAGTTAAAAGGAAAAGTAGAAATTTACATTTCTGAATATTTACTCTTTAAGTTGTTTTATGAAACCAAGCATAGCTCTGAAGCCAATTTTAATTTAGCCTTTATCAATACGCTTTATTTCTACTTAACTGAGGGTAGAAAGAATCGTCATCATTATTTTAATTTTTCTACTCCATTAACGATTAATGAGAGTAATCAAGATGAATTGATGTTGATGCAACAGGCTCACCTAAACCCGATAGAAGAAACACCTGTTTCTAAAGAAGATATTTTGGGTAGTATAAAATATTGGATGGCTCATACTAAATCTACAATAAAGCCGGTAGCCATATTTTTACTTTTATTCATTTCATTTTCTGTTGTGTTCGCGTTTTCTTATCGAGCGCAAAAGCTAGGGAATAATGCCAATTGCAGTTACTGGGTATGCAAGTATGAGGATGGTACAAAAGTGTGGAGTAGGTTTGAGGGAGACATCAATTATAATGATGTGTTGAATTACTTTGAAGGAAATGCAAAAAGAAATAGAATGAACTGCGAAGCCTTTAGAATGGAAAACAACACACGTATTTCAATTTGCTATGACAACATACTGGCAAAGCAATACATGTTAGAACATGGAAATGTGAAATGTATTTATAGGGAGTGATTAGATTTGAGATTTGAAATTTCAGGTTTGAGATTTCATATTACTTACAGCAGGCAATTGAATTTAGACTCAAATAGCTTTGGTGACAATTAATTTTCAGGAATCAATTTCAAATCTCAAATAAAAAATTTCAAATTATTTTAAGCCCTAACCGCTGCACCATGGCAGTTTTTGTACTTTTTACCGCTACCACAAGGGCAAGGTTCATTACGTCCAACTTTTTTATCTGCTCTTACAGGCTGTGCTTTTTGTTTTTTCTGTTGTTGTTGCTGGCCTTGCATTTGACCCTCAGCTGCAGATGGAACAACAGAACGATCATTCATTTGCGTTTTACTCATGTCAGTTCTTTCACGCCCTTTTGCTTGTTGCACTTTGCTTGGGTCTTGAACAGGAATAAATGCTTTAGTTAAAAATGAAATGATGTCTTTATTTACCTGGTCCATCATTGTTTTAAACAGTTCAAATGACTCAAACTTGTAAATCAATAATGGATCTTTTTGTTCGTACACAGCATTTTGTACAGATGTTTTCAGGTCATCCATCTCTCGCAAGTGTTCTTTCCATGCATCATCAATCATGGCAAGAGTTATTGTACGCTCAAATGCTTTTGTCAGTTCTTTCCCTTCGCTATCAAAACACTTTCTAAGGTTGGCAATTACCTGAACCTGCTTATGTCCATCGCTAAAAGGAACTACAATGTTTTCAATGGTCTTGCCTTGGTTTTCAAAAACATCTTTAATGATAGGAAATGCATTTTTAGCAATTACATCAGATTTTTCTTTGTAGTGTCTGTTTGCTTCATTAAAAACAGCGACAATAGTTTCATTAATATCAGACTTCAAAAATTCTTTTTCATCCATTTTAGATTCAATCGCTAAGTAGCGTAATAAATCTATTTTGTAATTTTCAAAATCTGCGGCTTCTAAATGTTCGTTTACTAAACTTTCTCCAACATCATACTTCATGTTCAATAAGTCTAAACTTAAACGCTCACCATACAATGCATGTCTTCTTTTCTTATAAATAACTTCACGCTGCGCATTCATTACATCATCGTACTCCAGTAATTTCTTACGTGTACCAAAGTTATTTTCTTCCACTTTTCTTTGCGCACGCTCAATAGATTTGGTAATCATAGAGTGCTGAATAGACTCGCCCTCTTTTTGGCCCATGCTATCCATTAGTTTGGCTATTCTTTCTGAACCAAACAAACGCATTAAGTTATCTTCTAATGAAACAAAGAACTGAGAAGAACCCGGGTCGCCTTGTCTACCTGCACGTCCACGTAGCTGTCTGTCAACCCTTCTGCTTTCATGTCTTTCCGTACCTACAATGGCTAAACCACCGGCATCTAATACTTCCTGACTTAATTTAATGTCGGTACCACGACCGGCCATATTAGTTGCAATAGTAACATTACCAGGTAAACCAGCACTAGTAACAATGTCAGCTTCTCTAGCATGCAGTTTCGCATTTAACACCTGATGGTTAATTTTTCTAATCTTAAGCATTCGGCTTAATAGTTCAGAAATCTCAACCGAGGTTGTACCAACCAATACGGGTCTTTTTTGTTCTGTTAATTCAACAACTTCATCAATAACCGCGTTATACTTTTCTCTTCCTGTTTTATATACTAAATCTTCCCGGTCATCTCTTATAATTGGTTTGTTAGTAGGAATTACTACCACATCCAATTTATAAATTTCCCATAATTCACCTGCTTCTGTTTCTGCGGTACCTGTCATACCCGAAAGCTTGTGATACATTCTAAAGTAATTTTGAAGTGTTACCGTAGCGTAAGTCTGGGTTGCTGCCTCTACTTTAACATTTTCTTTTGCCTCAATTGCTTGGTGCAAGCCATCAGAGTAGCGTCTGCCTTCCATCACCCTACCAGTTTGCTCATCTACAATTTTCACTTTGTCATCTGCCAAAATATACTCTACATCATTTTCAAATAGTGTATATGCTTTTAGCAATTGATTCATGGTATGTATTCGCTCAGACTTTACTCCATAATCTCTAATCAACTCATCTTTTTTAACCAGCATTTCATCCGGTTCTAATCCGGCATGTTCTAGGTCTGCAATTACAGCACCTATATCCGGCATTATAAAAAAGTTCTTGTCTTCATTAGCAGTTGTAATTAAGTCAATGCCTTTTTCTGTAAGCTCAACAGAATTGTTTTTTTCATCAATAACAAAAAACAACTCTTCATCTACTTTGGGCATTTCTTTCGCATGATCTTGCAAATAGAAGTTCTCTGTTTTTTGAAGCAGGGTTCTAACCCCTGTTTCACCTAAAAATTTAATGATTGCTTTGTTTTTAGGTAGTCCTCTAAATGCACGTAGCAGAGGCATTCCTGCACCTTTTTCATCGTTTGCTTTAAACTTTGCTTTAGCATCTGCTAATACGGTAGTAACATAATTCTTTTGCGCCTGAACCAGTTGCTGTACTTTTGGTTTTAGCTCCTGAAATTGTTGGTCATCTCCACCTGCAGTTGGACCGGAAATAATTAATGGTGTACGTGCATCATCAATTAATACAGAGTCCACCTCATCCACAATTGCATAGTGGTGTTTACGCTGTACCATGTCTTCAGGATTACGAGCCATGTTGTCACGCAAATAATCGAAACCAAATTCATTATTGGTTCCGTAAGTTATATCTGCAAGGTATGCTTGTCTTCTTTCTGGCGAATTGGGTTGGTGTTTGTCGATGCAATCAACGGTAAGGCCTAAAAATTCAAAAATAGGACCATTCCATTCCATATCTCTACGCGCCAGGTAATCATTTACTGTTACCAAATGTACACCCTTGCCAGCCAACGCATTTAAGTATACAGGCAATGTTGCAACAAGCGTTTTTCCCTCACCCGTTGCCATCTCGGCAATTTTTCCTTGGTGCAACACATCACCTCCAATTAACTGCACATCATAATGTATCATATTCCATTCTACTTCACCTCCTGCAGCGGTCCAAGTTTTTTGGTAAACTGCTTCATCTCCTTTTACTACTACTGAGTCTCTTGTGGCTGCAATATTCTTATCCAATTCTGAAGCAGTAACGGTTATAGGACTTTCTTCAGCAAATCTGCGCGCTGTTTCTTTGACTACGGCAAAAACTTCGGGTTGTAGTTCTTTTAGAATTTCTTCCAGTAAGTCATCTTCATCTTCTTTTAGCTTGTCAATACGTTCATAGTATTTTTCCTTTTCATTTAATTCTAAATCAGGATTCTCTTCTACCTCGCTAAGCAATTGATCTTGCTCACTCTTACACTCTTGTAAGTATTCATTAATACGTGATTTAAATTCATCCGTTTTTGCACGAAGTTCATTGTTGCTTAAGCCACTAAGTTTGTCGTATTCTGCATTAATCACTGAGACCTTGGGAGCAAGTTCTTTTAGGTCTTTGGTAGATTTACTGCCAAAAAGTTTTGAAATGGTTTTATTTACTAAATCGAGCATATATACTTCTTATGTAAGGTTAATGCGAGCAATAAAATTACTCTTAATTACTAGATTAATAAAACTGTAAGCCTTCTGTTAAAAGGGGCAATCGGAATTGAATTGCGAAAAGATTTATAAGGGGTTGTATTTGCAATCTTATGCAAATCAAAAGCAAGAATTAATATTCATCTTCATTAAAAAAGAAATCTTCCTTGGTAGGATAATCGGGCCAAATTTCTTCAATACTCTCATAGGTATCATTTTCCTCCTCAAGCTCTTGCAAATTTTCAATCACTTCTAACGGGGCTCCAGAGCGTATGCTGAAATCAATAAGCTCGTCTTTACTTGCCGGCCATGGTGCATCTTCTAAATGCTGAGCTAATTCTAACGTCCAATACATGTTCTATATCTATTATCTAATTTTAAACTTCGTTCTACCTCTCTTATTACAAAAGGCGTGCAAAAATATATAAATCTCGCTTGAAAAAGCAAGAATTTTTTAACAATCATTTTTGCGGTTAAACCCTTGGTTCCCAAGGTATTTCTTTAACTTTCAAATCTTGTGCCAGTTTTCGGGCGAGTACAAAAAGATAATCTGAGAGCCTATTCAGGTATATCAGCACTAATTGATTAACCTCTTCATTTTCAGCTAATTGAACAACATTACGTTCTGCTCTGCGGCAAATACAACGTGCTATATGGCAGTATGACACAATGGTATGACCGCCTGGCAAAATGAACGATTTCATGACAGGAAGTACATTTGTCATGTCATCTATTCTGCTTTCCAAGGCAGTCACATCACTTTCTAGTAAATCAGGAATGGTCATTTTGGATTTATCCGGGTCTGATGCTAAGCTTGAGCCTATGGTAAATAATCGGTCCTGAACTTCCAGTAAAAAGCGCTGAACAGCATCATCAATTTCTTGATCGTTTAATAGTCCGATGTAAGAGTTGAGTTCATCAACAGTACCATAAGACTCGATACGAATATGATGTTTTGGTACGCGTGTTCCACCAATTAATGAAGTGCTTCCTTTATCTCCGGTTTTAGTATAAATTTTAAATGCCATAGATTAGTTTGTTTGCATTCTATTAACAGTGGTAACGTTTGAATTGTTTTCATCAGAATCAATTAAACCATCTCTTAATCTAACAATTCTATGCGCATGAAGTGCAATGTCTTCTTCATGTGTAACAATAATTATAGTATTACCCATTTTATGAATGTCCTCAAACAACCCCATGATTTCTACAGACGTTTTTGAATCTAAATTACCGGTTGGTTCATCTGCTAATATAATAGAAGGCTTGTTTACCAAGGCTCTGGCCACTGCAACTCTTTGTCTTTGCCCACCAGAAAGTTCATTAGGTTTATGATTTATTCTATCTGCTAAGCCGACATTTTCCAGTGCTTCGGTAGCACGTTCTATTCTTTCATCTTTTGATATACCTGCATAAATCAACGGCAATGCAACATTATCTAATGCGCTGCTTCTGGGTAAAAGATTAAATGTTTGGAATATAAATCCGATTTCTTTATTTCTTATTTCAGCCAATTCATCATCTTCCATTCTGCTAACATCAACATCATTTAATACATACAATCCTTTAGTAGGTGTATCTAAACAACCAATCATATTCATTAATGTAGATTTTCCGGAACCGGATGGGCCCATCAGTGCGACATATTCATTTTGATAAATGTCTGTAGTGATAGATCTTAAAGCATATATTTTTTCTGTACCAATTCGGTACAAACGTTCAATATCATTAAGCTCTATTATTTTACGGCCTGCCATTCTTTTATTTTAACTGAGCTCTAAAATACAATACCTATGTAAAGGGCAAAAGTGTTTTTTAGGCTGATTAATAGCGTAATTCTATGTTTTGCTTGCTTAACCCGGGGTTAACAAAGACCAGGCCCATCATAAAAATATCAATGGTTAAGGTGCTTTGCGGATGTTGTTTTAGAATGCTCCATGCCTCTTGCATTTCTTCACTCCAATTTATGTCATCAAAAATAAACAAGGTTTTTGTGTGCGATTTTGTTAAACACATCTCAAAATATTTTATGGTTGCATCTTTTTGATGATGCCCATCAATAAAAACAAAATCGAGTTGAGGCATGTAATTAAGGGTAGAAGATAGCGTGTTTTCGAAGCTGCCCGTAACCAAATGAATATTTTCTAAATGAAGTGAGGTAAAATTTTCTTGAGCAATTTTTGCAATTGTTTCACTGCCTTCTATCGTTACTAATTTTGATTTAGGATTTGCAATAGACATGTAAGCAGTGCTCATGCCAAATGAAGTACCCAGTTCTAAAATGTGTGTTGGGTTGATGAGCTTTACTAAACGGTAGAGTAGGCGAGCGTATTTTTTAGATTTTAATGAGTTTGATGAAATTTCGCTAATTTTCTTTTTGCTTTTTGTACCATCATGCCCAAAATCAATTACATCAATTTCATTTCTATTCTTTAATAAGCTTTTTCTGATTTTTTCAATTGGTTTAAATTCCTTTTCTAATTTATCATTGGCAATGGTTTGTGCCAGCTTATAATTGAACGGAGATTGCACTGATCGCCAAGAGACGGCATTTATCAAATACAATATATAATGAACTACGATGTATGGTTTACTGTATGCCAATGGTATCTGATTAAAATTCAAATTTGGCAAGAGCAAGCTTTTTCTTTACCAATACTGGAATTACAATTGATGATGCAGTTATTTGTTTGCCTGCGGTTGGCAGGAGCCTGATGTGCTCTTTAGATTCTAACAACAATTTTTGATAATCGTCACCCATATTGTTCATGCCGTATGCCATCACTTCGTTACTTCTGTCCATTTGTGTATTTAAGAGCATTAATATTTCTTGAGAAGTAATCATTGGTACAAAAGATGAATAAACACCTCCATCATCTCTTGAGTATTGACTTTTCTTAATAACATGATACCAATCTAATGTGCCATCTGCATTTATGGATGCAAGAAATATGTTCGCAAAATAATACTCTGTTCTTTGTGTATAAGAGTTTGTGAAATAATCATAATAGGAGTAGGTAGATTCATATGCTGCCTCAGCTACAATAACCGCACCTCCATCGTTTCTTAAAATTACATCATGTATTTTATAATCACTTAAACCTCTTATTTCATTATCATACTCACTGGTAATGAGTCTTATGTGTAAATTGTTTTCAAAAGATATTTTTTTGCTGTTTTCAAATTCAGCGGTTTCCAGGTTTATAAGGGTGTAATAAATTCCTGATTGGGTAATTAAATCCTTGTCATAGTATAAACAAATCAAAACGCCTTTATTTGACAAAGGGTTAAATTTAATTCTAGGGCGTACTATAATTCTGTTGTCAATTTCAAGTGTTTGAGTGCCTAGTGTGTTTTTATTTGCTTGTACACTTAATAGTTTATACGATTCGCTTCGGTATTCTTCTCCTCTTTTTCTTTTTCTATACGTGTCAGCCAATGCTAATAAGTCACCATTGTTTGATAAGGCATATTCAAAAATTAACAAGCGATCTTCTTTGTCTGCTATTTTTAATTTGTTCTGCGCAAGAACATTTAATTCTAAATCTAAAACAGCATAATGCAGCACCTGCTCATTATTATTATTGCTTTCAGTTAATACAAATGCTAACTTTTTCTGGTTTTTACTTAAAATAAGCCTGCTTTTACTGAATCCACTTGATTTACCAAAATCAAATACGATTGTCTTACCTTCCGTTTCTTTTTCCGGTTGTTTTGTATCAATCCACTGAATATGTAATGTTAAGTCACCACCTTTGGATTGAGAATAAACTGTGAGCATTTTATTTTTGATGAACTCAACATGTTCTACAGCCATACTTTTTGTAGGTGCAACAATTTTTTTAGTCCAAATGGCTTGCAAATTTTGGTTAAAGTATGATACCTTATACCTTCTGGTTCTAAATCCAACCCTTTCTCTATCATGACTTAATGATAAATTACTTTGCAAGAGGAAAAATCCATCCTTATCCTGTCCAACAATTTTAACGTTATCAAATCCGTCAAAATCATGGTTGGGGTCAGAATACTTTATTGATTGTGCAGCAGCAGAAAAACTGAGTGACAATAAAAAAATAAAAAGGATGCTGGAGAATAAATATTTGGCCCTGTTCATTACTGCAATTTAACGATAATTTGTGTTACATGTAAAACGATATTTAAACAGAAGAATTACTTTATTAGTGCTTTATATTTTTTCTTGTTCTTTTCATATAGTTCATGAACTATTCCATCTGAAAGACCAAACTGAGGCACAAAAATTTGTTTTATGCCAGTTTTATTTGTGATGGTTAGAAAAATTTTACTTGCAGGTACTATAACATCAGCTCTGTCTGGTTTTAATCCGAAAATTTGAATGCGTTCGCTTAGAGTCAGTTCTTTTAAGTGATTATGCATCTCTTTTAATTTTCTCACGCTCAGCAATTCGCCTGATTTTAACCTGCTCATTTTATAAATTTTATTAATATTTCCTCCGGAGCCAATTGCGGTTAAAGAGTTAAGTTTAGAACAGTGTTTGTTTAACCATTGATCTAATTTTTCCCATTCTTCTTTCGTATCGGTTTCATATAATATTCTAAGGGTTCCAATATTTAAAGATTTAGATGCTACAGGTTTGTTTTTGGAAAACAGTGTTAATTCTGTGCTTCCACCACCTACATCAATATATAGGTATGACTTACGATGGTCCATGCTTTCGGCTATACGATTAGAAACAATGGTTTTTGCTTCTGTCTTTCCATCAATGATTTCGATTTGAAGACCAACGTCTTTTTTAATTTTTTTTACTATTTCTTTATTGTTCGTTGCATCTCTTAAGGCCGATGTTGCACAAATTCTGTAGTCTACAACTTCATTCACTTTCATTAAAAGCTTAAAGGCAGTTAATGTATCATGTAGTTTAGAAATGGTTGTAGGTGTTAAATGCCCTTTACTAAAGGAGTCATTTCCTAAGCGCAAGGGTACACGTAGTAATTCAGATTTTTTTATAGCATGTCCACCATTTGATTTTACTACGTTACAAAGTAAAAGACGGACAGCATTGGAGCCTATATCAACTGCAGCGAGATTCATTTAGATTTAAGGAGTTTAGCATGTTGAGAATAATATCTATACAGTTTATTTTGCGAATTTATATTTTCTTTGGTTTTTGTTCGTCTGTATTTATTGTCTTGCGGACTTATTAGTGTTCTAGCTTTTGTGTTGTCACTCCACTGTATTTCCAAGAATTCTTTTAATTCTGCTTTTAATAATGTATCGTAAATAGGTACAGCTACTTCAGACCTATGGTCTAAATTTCTCTGCATCCAATCTGCAGATGAAATATATGTAAGTTCATCTCCATTAGCATGAAAAATAAAAACTCTGCTGTGTTCCAAGTATTTGTCTACTATACTAATTGCTTCAATGTTTTCACTAATATTTTTAAGGCCGGGCATTAAACAGCAAATTCCTCTGGCAATTATTTTAATGTTTACACCTGCATTGCTTGCTTCGTATAATTTATGAATCATTTCAGGGTCAACCAGACTATTTAGCTTCAAAAATATTGAAGCCTCCTTACCAGCTCTGGCATTTTTAATTTCATTATTAATGAGTTTTAAAAAATGATCGCGCATATAAAATGGCGATACAACCAAGTGTTTGTACTTACCCCTTTTTAAATTATCTAAATAAAAGCTAAACACTTTTCTTACTTCTGAGGTAATTTCTTTATTCGCAGTAAGTAAACTATGATCTGAATACACTTTGGCGGTATCTTCATTGTAGTTACCTGTACTAATTTGTGCGTAAAGAGTAGATGAACGACCTTCAGCCCTTTCAATCAAACACAATTTTGAATGTACCTTTAAGCCCGGAACACCATGTATAACGTGGGCTCCTTCTTCTCTTAACTTATTAGCCCATTCTATATTAGCCTCTTCATCAAATCTTGCCTGCAACTCTACCACAGCAATTACTTTTTTGCCATTCTTAATGGCATTAATTAACGCGTTAACAACATTTGAGTTTTTTGAAGCTCGGTATAAAGTAATTTTTATGGATTTTACTTTTGGATCAATTGAGGCTTCTCTCAATAAATCTATAGTGTGATGAAATGAGTGATATGGATACGTTAACAGTATATCATTTTTCTTAATAACCTTAAGTACACTATTAGATGCAGCCAGTAATGGGTGCAACAGTGGTTTTTGTTTTCTATAAAGTAATGTATGATTCCGCAGTTCAGGAAATTTCATAAAATCTTTAAAATTATGATACCTGCCGCCAGCAATAAGATTATCATCTGCTTTTAATGACATTTTTTGAGTTACAAGAGATAACAACTCTGCCGTTATTTCTCTATCATAAACTAAACGAACAGGACTTCCCTTCTTTCGCTTTTTTAAACTTTTAGAAATTTTTTCTGTTATGCTCGCAGACATATCTTCTTCTATATCTAATTCTGCATCTCTTGTAATTTTAATAGTATATGCCTCAGCAGTGTCATATTCAAAAATGGAGTAAATGTCATTAAGGCAAAAGCGAATTAAATCTTCTAATAAAATGATGTGCTTTTTATTATTGACACTGGGCAATACTAAAAAACGAGAAACTACGGGGGTAGGAATCTCGATGAGCGAATGTTTGGAGTGCTCTCTTCTCTTTTTATTGATTAGTTTAACAATTAAGTAAATCGACTTGTCTTTTAAATAAGGAAAAATCGAATTTTTACTAATCATGACAGGTGCTAAGGAAGGCAGCACTTTTTGATGAAAGTAATCTCTGGCAAATTTATGATGTTTTTCCTGAATTTGCTTTTCGTTGATTATGTAAACTTGTTCTTTCTTAAGTTCATTTTTTAGTTTACCATAAATCACATCAAATCGCTCTTGTTGCCTAATTACAATTTTATTGATCTTTTTTAGAATGCTTTCAGGTTTTTCACCAATTAACTTTTGCGTTTTGCTACCCATTTTTGTCATTCGTTTTATGGTAGCTACTCGCACTCTAAAAAATTCATCTCTATTATTAGAAAAGATTCCTAAAAACTTAATTCGCTCTACTAAGGGCACAGATTTATCCATGGCCTCTTGCAGCACTCTCTCGTTAAAGGAAAGCCATGAAATTTCTCTGTTTATTAAGTGTCCGTTTTTCACCTGTACAATATAGATGCTATAATAATTATTTTAAAAGAAGATTGCTCGTAATATGCTGATTTTATAAAGGATTAATGGAGCTTATTAATTCAGTAATCTTATGTCATAAATAAATAAAAAGTATATTTGTGCGAATTTTAAAAGGAATAGATTCCTAAATAGCTGTATGGCACTTACCTCTCATTTGCCAAATAAATATTTTCCAATCTTTTCTTATGATTAGCTTATTGGAGTTGTTAAATCAATTCTAATTATAAAAACCAATTAATTAAAAAACCATGAACATTTTTGTAGGAAATTTAAATTACAACCTTGAAGAAGAAGAATTGCAAACTGCATTTGCCGAATTTGGCGAAGTAAGCTCAGTTAAAATTATTAAAGACAAATACTCTGGCAGAGCTAAAGGCTTTGGCTTTGTAGAAATGCCTAATGCAGAAGAAGCCAATGCTGCAATTGGAAAATTAGACGGCACTGAAGTTGGTGGTCGTGCACTAAAAGTAAACGAAGCACATCCCCCTAAACCTAGAACTTATTAAGAATTATGGATCAAGTAAAAAATGACAACACCGTTAAGGTGCATTACAAAGGAACATTAAACAATGGTACTGTTTTCGATTCTTCTGAAAACCGTGAACCATTAGAATTTACAGTTGGAGCCGGACAAATGATACCGGGATTTGAAAAAGCTGTAATGGACATGAAAAAGGATGAAACGAAAAAAGTTACCATTCCATCTGTTGAAGCTTATGGACCCGTTAACGATCAACTATTTAATGAGGTAGACAGAGCTCATTTACCAGGTGATCTAAAACCTGAAGTTGGAATGCAATTAGTTTCTAAACAACCGGATGGCAGAGAAATGGTTGTTAAAATAACGGATGTTAAAGATGCAAGCGTTACAATTGATGCTAATCACCCATTAGCAGGTGAAGATTTAACATTTGAAATTACTCTAGTTGAAATAAAGTAATTTTTAATATAAAATGTAAAACCCTCGGCAATAACCGGGGGTTTTTTTTGTGCTACACTTAGGAAAAATGACAAGTGTTATTTTAAGGGATTTTCTAATTTTTTAAATTACTCATCTCAAAAGAGCGTATTATGTATAATAAACCGTTAATAGTCTTAGCAATTATGTTTGGTTTTATGGCGTTGTTTTCAAATTGTGGAACGCCTAAAAAAGGAGACATGGCTCCGGATTTTGAAACAATACTAATTGACGGAAGTGATTTTAAATTATCTGACTTACAAGGAAATTATGTCATTTTAGATTTTTGGGGTTCATGGTGTGGGCCGTGTAGAACAGAAACCCCCAAGTTGGTGTCATTATATAGCAAGTACAAGGGCAAAAAATTTTCTGATGCTGATGATATATATGTGGTGAGTGTTGCCCTTGAAAAGAATGATAAAAGCTGGAAGTTAGTAGCAGATAAATTAGGAATTGACTGGAAACACCAAGTGGTGGAAAAAGCAAAGTTTGTTCGCTTTTCTAATTTAGCTCAGAAATATAACGTTACAGATATTCCAAGTAAATTTTTAATTAGCCCTAAAGGAGAATTGCTGCCTCAAAATACAATTGGAGGAATTGACAAGTATTTGTCTGAAAGGATAAAGTAGCATGCGATATAATTAATCACAAAAAAACCGCATACTCGATGAGCATGCGGTTCCTAGTAAATAAAAAAGGATTATTTGTTTCTTAACATTAAGAATTCATTTACTAATATTTCTGTAGTATTTCTTTTAATACCTTCCTTGTCAGTATATGATTTGTGCTGTAGTTTACCTTCAATAGCAACTTCTTGTCCTTTTTCTAAGTAGCTTTTAGCAAACTTTGCATTGTTGCCCCACGCAACTAAATTGTGCCATTGCGTTTCTTTTACTTTTTCTCCCTGCGCATTCTTGTACGTTTCATTGGTTGCAATAGACAGGCGGGCTACCATTTTACCGTTTTCTAAATCTTTTACTTCCGGGCTAGCGCCTAAATTGCCAATTAACTGTACTCTGTTTTTTAAGTTGTTCATGATAAATAAAATTTAAATAATTAATAATTTGTTTTTGAGTGAATCCATTTGTT